>JAAZCI010000278.1 GCA_012513365.1 Lysobacteraceae bacterium | reverse complement strand
CTCTTCCACCTTTTGCACCCAATCAAGGGTTCGCCACTCGGTTTCGCTCGTTTTACTCTCATCGCCGGTTAAAGTGTACACAAAATAATCATTGCGCTTATCATCGAAATAGGAATCGATCCCGATCACCACTTTATCGCGGCCAAAGGTGCGGGATAGTTCAGTAATAAGTGCGGGATTGGCGAGTGCGGGCGAGTTGATCGAGATCTTCTGCGCGCCGTTATCGAGCACCATCTGCGCGTCCTTAACGGATTTAATCCCACCTGCGACACAAAGCGGTACATCGATAATTTCGGCCACTTGTTTGATCCACGATTTATCCACCACGCTATTTTCAGCAGAGGCAGCGATATCGTAAATCACGATCTCATCGGCTCCCTCTTCATTGTAGCGTGCGGCTAATTCTAGGATATCGCCCATGGTTTCGTGATCGCGAAACTGGGTCCCTTTAACGACTTTGCCATGCTTAACATCTAAACAGGCGATTATTTTTGCCAACATGTGATGGCCTCCTTCAAGGTAATGCGATTTTCAAGCAGCGCACGACCCACGATCACACCGCTAACCTTGGTAGGCTTAAGTGCTTCAACATCGGCAAGTACGCCAATTCCTCCCGAGGATTGAAACTCAATCTCAGGATAATTTTCAACGAGTTCTTTATAGAGCGCAACGTTTGATCCAGTGAGCATGCCATCTTTAGAGATGTCGGTGCATAACACATGTTTAAGGCCAACGGGCTCGTAAAGGGCAATCAATTCTTCAAGCGTTAAATCGCTTGTTTCTTGCCAACCACTCACCGCGACGCGCTTTTCACCGGATTCAATACGAACATCGAGTGCTAATACTAGACGATCTGCGCCAAATTCTTCAAACCAGGCTTTAACCATTTCAGGATCTTTTACCGCCGTCGAACCGATCACAACGCGCTGAACGCCAATGGAAAGGAGCGCTTTGACATCCTCAATCGTTCGAATGCCACCGCCCACTTGAATGGGGGCATCGACATTGGCAACGATCGATTGAATCGTCGTGATTTGGCGCTTTTCCGGATCTTTCGCACCGTCTAAATCCACTAAATGCAGATAGGTCGCGCCATCACTTACATATTCTTGAAACTTCTCAATGGGCGAGTAGTGAAACGTCGTCTGTTTGCCGTAATCGCCCTGCTCTAAACGAACCACCTCACCATTAATTAAATCGAGTGCTGGAATAATCATCTTCTCTCCTTAGTCTCTTATTTGTCCCTTATCCGTCTTCTATACTCGATTAGAGTAGGCCTTTTGAGCTTGGAAGCTCGGTGCCTTCGACTTTAATCGCTTGGCGCATCGTACGGCCAAAGACTTTAAAGAGGGACTCAATTTTGTGATGGGTGTTTTTGCCTTTTGCTTTTAAGTGAAGCGTGCACGCCATTGAGTACGAGAGCGAACGGAAGAAGTGTTGCACCATCTCTGTGCTGAAATCCCCTACCATATCGCGCTTAAATTTCGCATCAAATTCTAAGTGTGGACGGCCAGAAAGATCGAGCGTACAGAACGCACGGCACTCATCCATCGGCAGGACAAATCCAAAGCGCGCAATGCCACGTTTATCGCCTAACGCTTCGCGAATCGCTTCACCAAGTGCAATCGCCGTATCTTCAACGGTGTGGTGATCATCAATTTCAAGATCCCCTTTCACATTAACATTGATGCGAAAACCGCCGTGGGTGGCGATCTGATCGAGCATATGATCAAAAAATGGGAGGCCGGTATTAATGGTGCTTGAGCCGGTTTCATCTAAAAATACCGAGAGTGCGATATCGGTCTCTTTTGTGGTGCGGGTCACGCTTGCCTCGCGCGGTGCACGGGCTTTGGTATCGGCTTCTTTAACGTTAATAAGCTTTTCAACAATCAGCTCCCAGCCTAAATTCTCACGATTATATTGAATCGCTTCAATCCCCATATTTGCTGCTAATTTCACATCGGTTTCACGGTCGCCAATAACAAAACTCTGTTCTGGATTAAAGCGTTTTTCATCGATATACGCCTGCACTAAACCTAATTTCGGTTTACGGCAATCGCAATTATCCTCATCAAAATGCGGACAGATTAAAATATCGTCAAACTCAATGCCTTGCGATGCAAAGAGCTCAAGCATTTTCTCTTGCGGTTCAACAAAGGTCGGCGTTGGGAAACTCTCCTTTCCTAAGCCATCTTGATTGCTCACAAGCACAAAGCGATACCCCGCATCGCGAAGGGTAATGAGAGATGGAATCACCATCGGCTCAAAGATCAGTTTTTGCAGTGAGTCGATCTGAAAATCGGTCTTCGGCTCGTCAATTAAGGTGCCATCACGATCGATAAAAAGAATGTTTTGCATGAGTTCCTCTCCTATGGATACGTCTTTAATACGTCGATTAAACGCCTGTTTTCTTCGCGTGTGCCAATGCTAATTCGTAGCATATTTTCGAGCACCCCGCGTTGATTGCGTACATGAATATTGTTCTGTAATAGATAATTAAAAATTGCGCTTGCGTCCGATACTTCCACAAGCAACCAGTTGGTATCGCTTTTATAGACTTTTTTGACAATGGGCAGCGCTTCTAAATCGGTTTTTAATGCCGCTTTAAGGGCTTTGATCTTATCAACAACGCGCCACATCTCAGCAATGCCCGCCTCATTGACTGTTTGCGTTGCAATATCAATGACAGGAATGGGAATTGGATATGGAGCGATCACTTTTTTAAGCACATCAATCAGCGCTTTACTGCCAACGGTGAATCCGCAACGAATCCCCGCTAGGCCAAACGCCTTTGAGAGCGTCCGGATAATCGCTAAATGAGGATAGGTGTTGATGAGATCGGTCACGCTATCGGATTTTTGATCGGAAAATTCAATGTAGGCCTCGTCAATCACCACAATCGCGCGCCCTTTGGCCGCCTCTAAAATCTCAATCATCGCCGCTCGATCCATGCTGTTACCGGTTGGATTATTGGGACTGCAGAGAAAGATCACTTTGACACTCGTTTTAGTCCCATCGAGTGCTGTTTTAATGCCGGCCACATCGAGATTAAAATCATTATCAAGCGGTACTTCAATGGAATTAACGCCCACAACGCGCGCACTAATATCGTACATACCGAAGGTTGGCGGACAATATAAAATCGCTTCGTCGCGCGGCTCACAAAAAGCCTCAATAATAAGCTTAATCGATTCATCCCCACCAAGGCTCACCAAGATATTATCCGGAGTCACCCCTAAAAACGCTGCGTAATTTTCAATTAAACGGCTCGGTTGCGGTTCCGGATAGCGGTTAAACTCCTTACTTAAGAGCGCATATTCCCGCGGGTAGGGATTTTCGTTGGCGTTTAGATAGATCACATCGCTCGATTCATCCCGCGGCGTTGAACTATAGGGTTTTAGGCCTTGAATGGTTTTACGGCTCAATTCATCGATCTCGGTCATTTGATTATTGGTCATAATTTATTGTTCCTCCTTGCCATATTGTACGCGAATATCCACCGCTAATTGGTGCGCATCGAGCAATTCTTTTGACGCAAGGAGCGACACCGTTGGCGCAAGCGCTTCAAACCCTTCGCGCGTTAATTCTTGAACCGTCATACGCTTACTAAAATCAGCCAATCCTAAACTCGAATAGGTTTTTGCATAGCCGTAAGTGGGTAAAACGTGGTTCGTCCCTGAGGCATAATCCCCCATCGATTCCGGCGAATAGGCGCCCAAAAAGACCGATCCTGCATGATAGATCGACGGAAGAAGATCGCGTGGATTCTCCGTTTGAATAATTAAATGCTCCGGCGCATAGGCATTACTGATCGCCACCGCTTCGGTTAAATCATCGGCTAAAATCGTCACACTGTTAGCAAGCGACTCAAGGGCCACTTCTTTACGAGAGAGCTGTTTTAAGAGCTTTTCAATCGATGCGTCAACCTTATCGGCCATCTCATTGGTTGTAGTCACTAAGACGACTTGCGAATCGGTCCCGTGCTCCGCTTGGGAGAGAAGATCGGAGGCAACAAAATCGGGATTGGCGTTTTCATCGGCGATCACCAGCACCTCAGAGGGGCCTGCTGGCATATCAATGGCCGCCCCGCCTGCCATCTGGCTCACCTGTTTTTTCGCCTCAGTCACAAAGCTATTGCCCGGGCCAAAAATTTTATCGACTTTCTCGACGCTTTCAGTCCCAAGACCGAGCGCAAAAATCGCCTGCGCACCGCCTAAAGTATAGACAGTATCAATCCCGCAAAGCGCTGCCGCGTAGATAATCTCATCAGCAATCTCAGGAGGAGAGGCAAGCACAATGCGCTTACAACCAGCAATTTTCGCCGGGATTGCAAGCATTAACACCGTTGAGAAAAGCGGCGCCGTACCGCCCGGAATATAGAGCCCCACCTTTTCAATCGGGCGCGTTAATACCTCACACATCACCCCTTGTTGCGTTTCCACTTGGACGGGCTTTGGCTGTTGCGCTTCGTGAAAACGGTAGATATTGTCATACGCATTTTTAAGCGCGGTTTTAAAGTCATCGGATAGTCGGTTTTTCGCCGCTTCAAAGGCCGATTTCGGGAGGGTTAATTCCGTTAAACGTACCTGATCAAATTTCTCCGTGAGCTCAATTAATGCCGCATCGCCCTTTGCTACAACGGCATTTTTAACGGCTGTCACGCTTGCGGTAATATCGCCGGCGGCCATCTGCGCCGGACGCTCAAGCGCCTCAGTACGCGCTGTTTGATCAAGATCGCTCCAATTTAATCTACGCATCGCCCATTACTCCATCATTTTTTCAATCGGTAATACTAAAATTGAACTCGCGCCTTTCGCTTTGAGCGCTTCCATCGTCTCCCAGAAGAGATTTTCGCTACTGACCATATGCATCGCCACTTTTGTCTCATCGTGGGTGAGCGGTAAAATCGTTGGCGTTTCCGCACCGGGAAGAAGATTGCGAATCTCTTCTAAACGATCTTTCGGCGCGTGAAGCATAATATATTTTGATTCAATCGCTTGGGTGACCCCTTGAATGCGCACTAATAACTTATCAATTAACGCTTGTTTATCTTCAGAAAGCGCCGCTGACGATTGGATAAGACACGCTTTTGAGCGGTAGATCACCTCCACCTCGCGAAGACCATTGGCCTCAAGGGTTGCGCCGGTTGAGACAAGGTCACAGATCGCATCGGCAAGCCCTGCACGCGGAGCCACTTCCACCGATCCATTTAAGAGCGAGCTTTTAAACGGAACGTTTTTCTCATTGAGATAACGTTTTAAGAGATTGGGATATGAGGTCGCGATCCGCATATCTTTAAGGGTTTCCGGTCCATCATAAGCCATCTCTTTCGGCAGTGCGATCGAAAGACGGCAGCCGCCAAAGGGAAGCTCTTTTAGCGTGGTATATTCAATGCCATTGCCATTTTTACGGCCAAGCTCCACCTCTTCCAATACGTTTTGCCCAACGATTCCAAGATCCACCACGCCATCAAATACAAGTCCGGGAATATCGTCATCACGAACGCGCAAAATATCGATCGGCATATTCTCAACATGCGCAATTAACTTATCACCGTGCATATTAATTTTTAAACCACACTGCTTGAGTAAGGATTCAGATTCTTTACTTAAACGGCCCGATTTTTGCAGGGCAATTTTTAAACGCTGATTTTTCATTCTCTTCTCTCTTTGATTCGTTAATCGGCTGTTGTGAATTATTTTAATTATAAAAAAACCTCGGACATCCGAGGCGTTCGCAATACATTTTTACGATGCTCGGTAAAGCTCCCAAGCATCTGCTTGAGATTAGTAAAAATGATGATAATGGAGTGTCGATTTCATACTAATGCTCTCGTTTTGTGTCATGTCGGTTTGCGTGTATTGCTGTACCATTACGATAATACACTCTCACAAAAGATTTGCAACTCTATTTGTTAAAATAGTTAAAATTATTGAAAATTTTCTGTGTGCCATTAGTGCGCCATAAAAAAATCCGCGAAGGCACTTACCTTGCGGATTTATCAAAATTAATCAAATTATGGAGCCACCGTTTCACTCTTTTCGATCGGTTTGACCTGTTTAACCGGCGTATCGGTATAGATCATGTAGAGCGGATAGGCCATCATGGTAATGAGCCCAAGTAAAAGTGCTATAAAAAAGAGATTAACCATCACTTTCATAAGAAAGATCACCTTTTATGAAAAAATTCAATGATATGATAATAAAAACAAATGTCTAATTTGAGTTTGGAGAACTATATATGAGACGAATGAGACGCTTCGCACTGCTACCCGCTCTGACCATCACAACGCTCATCTCATCGGTGGCGCTAGCATATGATTCCTCGATATCACCACCCACAACGCCATCCAAAATACCGCTAATGAGCACGTTAATGTCTACGCCATCCGCGGCCCTCCTTGACCCAGTTCGCTCTATCTTATCACTTCCTGAATTAACTCCCAATCAGCTTGAAGATAATCTCTACATCGCACTGATGGGCTTTAATTATCCCCACGATGATTACTACACCGTCGGGAAAAATCTCACCACGCGCAACTACGATCAACTCAAAAAAACCACCGATAATTTCGAACACGCCGAACCGTATCATGTGGAATCGATCATCGCCTATCTCTTCCCAGATGAAGCGCCGCTTCGATTTGATAATACCATTCGTGTTGAAACCCAGATGGATGCTGAACTGTTAGAGAAGATGACACCCCTCGGTGAGCTTCCGATTTCAACACGTCTTTCCGATTGGGAGCGCAAAGCGTTTCCGTTTCCATGCCGTGCAAAACCGACGATTATTTGCTATCAACAAGTGATCGATGATGAAGCAATTTATAACGAAATTTATGAAAATAAGCACAATGATCTCTTAATGAAGCGTTATCTTGAATTGCGGAAATTTAAGCACTTTGAGCCCATCGCTCGTTCTCTTGTAACCCCATCGCCCGACTGGAATTCTATCTTAAAACTTTCAGAGATGCGTATGGCAGAAGCGGTACTAAAAATTAGTCGTGGTGAGACCATTGAAGGCTTAACGGAATTACTGGAAGAACGTCAATTTATCACGCGCTTTATGGCAACGGGGAAAAAGAGCGATCTCTCGGCGGTATTGATGGCGCACTCGTCTTTAAAATCGCTCAGCTATCTGATTGAGTCCTTTCTCTTTCAATCCCAGAGTGACCGTCATAAACTCACCGATGAGGAGAATGCGCTGATTGTGCAGATATCAGCGCCCCTTGATGATACCTACCGCGATGCAATTTTTGAGGGGATCCACAATGAATCGTTCGCGCACCTTCGCACGCTTCCTATCATGATGAGTGATGCGCTGAAAGTAGACCCGAATGCGTTACCAAGCAAAGTGCTCAACTCTGAA
Organism: Lysobacteraceae bacterium; assembly: GCA_012513365.1. Lineage (GTDB taxonomy): Bacteria > Pseudomonadota > Gammaproteobacteria > Cardiobacteriales > Wohlfahrtiimonadaceae > CALZBJ01. The sequence goes on along the minus strand of JAAZCI010000278.1, from coordinate 8,331 downwards.
TATTTAGCTCATCATTCCATGCTAAAATCGCTCAATGTGAAAACCATTATTCCCAGTGAATTTGGCATTTCCAATGATCAATATCGCCATCTGATGGATACTAATATCAATGAACGGGTATTGATGGAATCACAAAGTTATTACACCACGATCATCGATCAATATCTCGATCTCTTTGATCGTTACCAGTCGCTCTATCGTAAATGTTCAGGCAATGCAAAGTAACGAAATAGACCGATTGTCTCGCTTAACCACTCATGTCAACTGACATTTAACTAATCGACAGAAGAAGGCCTCATCCGCCTTCTTTTTTTATGCTCATTTTGAAGATGCCTAAAATCCACCCAACCGGCTGATTTTAGCGCTATATTAAATTAATCCTTTCCAAAAATGGCCAAAAGACAGCCTACAAATGACGTTCATTTACAAATTTTATCCAAGATTGATTTGACCCATTGTCTTAAATGCGATAAATTTACAAATGAGAATGATTATCAACAAAAGGACGTAGGAGCCTGACGATTCATGAAACTAACAGAGATAAAACGATGGAAATATGGGGCGAGAGCTGCCCTCTTAGGAATGATGTTCATTGCGGCAAGCGGAATAAGTTATGCCAAAGAACCGTTCAAAGTTATCACAACCTTCACCATTATTCAAGATATGGCGCAGAATATCGCAGGAGATGCGGCGGTTGTGGAATCAATTACTAAACCGGGCGCTGAGATTCACGATTATCAGCCAACGCCTAAAGACATTGTTAAAGCGCAAGATGCTGAACTCATTTTATGGAATGGCTTAAACCTAGAGCGCTGGTTTGAGCGTTTCTTCCAAAGCATTCGTAATGTGCCGTCCGTTGTAGTCACCGATGGGATCACCCCACTCTCCATTTACGAGGGCGAATATGAAGGTACGCCCAATCCTCACGCGTGGATGAGCCCCAATAATGCGCTCGTTTACATTGAAAATATTCGCGCGGCACTGGTGAAATACGATCCTGACAATGCAGACACTTATAATCAAAATGCAGAGCGTTACGCCGCTGAAATTAAAGCCCTCGATGCGCCGCTTCGTGCTAAATTGGATCAAATTCCAGAGGAAAATCGCTGGCTTGTAACAAGTGAAGGCGCGTTTGGCTATCTCGCGGCTGATTATAATCTAAAAGAGGCGTATCTCTGGCCGATTAATGCCGATCAAGAAGGCTCACCGCAACAGGTAAAACGCCTCATTGATACCATTCGCAAACATAACATTCCGGTTCTCTTTAGCGAAAGCACCATTTCAGATAAACCGGCTAAACAGGTGGCTAAAGAGACCGGTGCTAAATATGGGGGCGTTCTCTATGTCGATTCGCTGTCGGATCAAAATGGCCCGGTGCCCACCTATATCAAACTTCTCGAAACTACGGTAGAAACCATCGTAAAAGGATTTGATCTCTAATGAGCATCGCAATAAATAATCTCTCGGTGACCTATAGCAACGGTCACCGCGCTATTTTCGATATTAATTTTAGACTCGATCAAGGGACTATTTGCGGTCTTGTGGGCGTCAACGGAAGCGGAAAATCAACGCTCTTTAAGTCCATTATGGGCCTTATTACTCCCACAACGGGCACAATTTCAATTGTCGATCTTCCTATTAAACAGGCGCTTAAAGCTAATAAAATCGCTTATGTGCCGCAAACAGAAGAGGTGGATTGGGATTTTCCGGTTCTCGTTGAAGATGTGGTGATGATGGGCCGTTATGGCAAGATGGGCTTTTTGCGCATTCCCTCAAAAGAGGATCAGCAGAAAGTGACTGACGCGCTCGCACGAGTGGATTTAACCGACTTTCGTAAACGTCAAATTGGTGAACTCTCCGGCGGGCAGAAAAAACGAGTCTTTTTAGCACGCGCTCTTGCTCAAGAGAGCCGAATTTTACTGCTCGATGAGCCCTTTACCGGCGTAGACCTCAAAACGGAAGATAGTATTATTGAGCTCTTAATCTCACTGCGTGAAGAGGGTTATTTAATGCTGGTATCGACCCATAACTTAGGTTCCATTCCCGAGTTTTGCGATCAGGTGGTTCTATTAAACCAGACCATTTTAGCCCATGGCCCAACGGAAACGACCTACACCCAAGAGAACTTAATGCGCACCTTTGGTGGCGTATTGCGTGAGATTACCCTAAAAGGCGATCACCTCCATGATGACGATGACCCACGCAGCGTCACCGTTTTAACCGACGATGAACGCCCGGCGGTATTCTATGGTTGTGAGAAGACGCAAAACCTTAAAAAATCTCGCGAAATTCGTGAAAAAGAGAATTTTTATTCCTGTGAAGAGAGGAAATCATGATTGCATTTCTCATTGAACCCTTCACCTATGACTACATGCTTAAAGCGATGGCGATGTGCTTACTCGTTGGGGCAGTCTGTGCATTCTTATCGAGCTATCTGGTGTTAAAAGGCTGGTCATTAATGGGCGATGCACTCTCTCACTCGGTGGTTCCCGGTGTCGCCGGCGCATATGCGCTTAGTCTTCCGTACGCCATTGGAGCTTTTTTTACCGGCATTTTAGCGGCGCTTGCCATGGGGCTTGTCAAACATTTCACAAAACTCCGTGAGGATGCAATTATCGGGCTCGTATTTAGCAGTTTTTTTGCCACGGGACTCTTAATCATCTCGCTCAACCCAACACCGATTAGCATCAACTCAATTATCTTTGGGAATGTGCTCGGGATTGCCGATAGCGATGCACTTCAAGCGACCATTATCACCCTTGTCTCGCTCACACTCCTCCTTCTTTATTGGAAAGATCTGATGCTCCTCTTTTTTGATGAGGTACAAGCGGCGACAATTGGTCTCCCCGTTACCCGTCTTAAGATCCTCTTTTTTGTGCTATTGAGCGCCTGTACTGTTGCAGCGCTTCAAACCGTTGGCGCGATTTTAGTGATTGCTATGGTGATTACTCCGGGCGCGACGGCGTATCTTTTAACAGACCGCTTTGGCGTGATGCTTACTATCTCCGTCATTATCGGCGCGGTTACCAGCTTAATTGGTGCTTACGTCAGCTTCTTTCTCCCCGGTGGCACAACGGGAAGCCTCATTGTCGTTTTGCAAACACTCACCTTCCTCACCGCCTTTGTCTTTGCACCAAAACATGGCCAATTAGCTAAACGTCGTGCGGCAAAATTACACCGTTTAACCGCTAAGGAGGAGTATTAATGCTGGAATTAATTATTCTAAAACCGCTCAGCTACCCTTTTATGCAACAAGCGATGATCGGCGCATTGATCGCGGGAATCGTCTGCGCGGTACTTTCGTGCTATCTCGTATTAAAGGGTTGGTCGCTGATGGGCGATGCGATCTCGCACGCAGTCCTTCCCGGAATCGTGATGGCCTTTATTATGGGGCTTCCGCTTGTGGTCGGTGCGTTTATATCAGGGCTTTTCTGCGCCGTTGCGACAGGTTATATTAAAGCCAATAGTCGCGTTAAAGAGGATGCCGTGCTTGGAATTGTCTTCTCAGGACTTTTTGCACTCGGGCTTTTTCTCTTCTCCTTTGTGAAAACCGATCAACATCTCACCCACGTTCTATTTGGGAATATGCTCGGCATTTTACCGGAAGAGCTCTGGCAGATTGTGATTATTGCAGTGATTACCCTCACCGTGATTGCGCTCAAACGAAAAGATTTTATGCTCTACTGTTTTGACCCGGTTCAAGCTCAAGTGTTGGGCCTTCCGGTGAAGTTTCTCCACTACACATTGCTCATTTTACTCGCACTAAGTATTGTTGCCTCGCTTCAAGCGGTGGGCGTGATTTTAGTGATTGCAATGCTCGTTGCGCCGGGGATTATCGGCTTTCTACTCACCAAACGCTTCCCGATTATGATGCTTATTGCGGTGATTGCGTCGATCATCTCCTCCTTTGTCGGGGTGATTGCGAGCTTCCATCTCGATGCAGATACTGGGCCGTGCATTGTGCTCACGCAAGCGGCGCTCTTTATTTTAGCCTTTAGCTATAATCGCCTGCGCGGCTATATTGTCACTCAGCGCGCACATAGAAAACTTGCATCATAAGCCCGAAGATAAAAAAAGCCTCTTAGTTTGACCATTCATACAACCGGATCACTAAGAGGCTTTTTGTTCAATTCAGTTATTAAAACTAAACATTAAACATGAAAATTAGAAACTACCGTTATTCGGTTGATAATTAGGGCGCGGGATAATCGCGTTTGTCACCTTAATGGTTGAAATCAAGCACGCCCTCGTTTCAGAATAGATATTCACATCCCAAACATGGCTGCGTTTTCCTTTGTGAATAAGATCACATTTCGCAATCACACGATCGCCTAAAAGAGCTGAGGAAACGTGGCTCGCGCTAATTTGCATACCGACGCACGCCTCACTTTCATCAATTAGATTAAAGCTCCCAATCCCCGCGATCGATTCCGCTAGCGCAATGGTTGCCCCGCCGTGCAGATACCCCATGGTTTGCTGATTTTTTTCTGTCACCGGCATCACCGCTTCGGCATATTTTGCCTCAAGTTTTGTCACTTCAATACCGATGTGGCCCATTAAATTATGCGCGTTAATCTCATTTACATTCTCAACGGTTAAGTCATAACTCATAGTCTCTCCTTCTTATTATTGTTGTTGTACTACTTTCGTGTACGGATGGATAGCGACATTAATCATATCATGAAGGTTCATAAGGCGTTTAAGTTTTGCCCCCGTTAACCGGCAAAGGTGAGATACAAAATCCCCGCCTCTTCATCGGCATAACGCTCCGCATCGGTGCGCGATTTTTCACGAAAGCCGTGGCATAGATAAAAATCGATCGCCGTTTTATTTTTCTCATCGACTCGAATATCAACAACGCCGAGCTCGCCGATTGCGTAAGCAAGCAGTGCTTTCCCAATGCCTCTACCATGATATTTCGGCGACATATAATGCTTAACGAGGCACCCCGATTGCACGCCGATAAAGCCCACAATCTCCTCTTCAATTTTATATACGCGCAGGGTTAAATCTTTAAAATTACTCTCTAAAATCTCATTACGACGGGTTTCAAACTCTGTCTCCGACAGATAATTCTGGAACATTCGCGCCGATGCTTCCCAAATGCACGATAATGCAAATAGATCGTTTTGACGGGCTTCTATAATTGCATAGGCCATCGTATTTACCTCCGGTTCATCCATAAAAATCATCTTATAATTATTACTGATATAATAAAAATCTGTCAAGATTGTCGGCAATTTTTACGCGGTACATTTAGTTTAAATCATAGTATAATGACTCATTTATTAAACCGGAGAGCATAACGATGTTGATTCAAATTTGGTCTGACTTTGCCTGCCCATTTTGCTTCATTGGAAAGCACAATTTAGAGATGGCGATCACCCGTTTAACCCCTGAACAACAAAAAGAGATTCAACTCTATTTCCGTAGCTATGAGCTCACCCCCGATGCGCCCAATTACACGGAGCAAACGGCCTATGAACAGCTCGCTGAAAAGTACAATTCAAGCCTGCAACGCGCTAAAGCCCTCGCCCGCCGAGCGACTTCTATCGCCAATCAATATGGGCTTGATTTTGATTACGATAAAATCGTTCCCACCAATACCTTTAAAGCACATCAGCTCCTTCATTACACCATGGATAATGAGCCGAAAAAAACCATTCAAGTATCGCGCGCGCTCTTTGATGGTTATCTCTCAAAAGGGCTTAATTTAGCCGATGATGCGACGCTAATTGAGATCGCTAAAGCGGTTGAACTTGATGCCGATGCCTTTAAAGAAGCGCTTGAAAGTGAAAAGTACGCCAAAAATGTCCGCGATGATGAAAAATTGGCGCACCAGATGAATATCTCAAGCGTGCCATTTTTCGTGATTGATAATGAATCGGCGATTGCCGGATCGCAAAGCGTTGATGATTTCCATGCGTTTTTAGTGGATTATTTTAATAATAAATAAGGTCTTAAATAAGATCGATAAGAAAAAGCTCGCTAATGATCCTGTATGAATAGGAATCAGCGAGCTTTTTTATGAGTGCTTTTGTAACGCTTAGAGCGACTTAAACTGAATTTTAGAGAAAATTTGATCGATCTCTTTCCCGCGATCGTGACCGCTTAAGATACAGACCTTCACCATTGCCCGATAATAATCAACGGGATGATAACGGCATACCTCGATCCGATCAATATTGATCAATCGCCAACTATCGGCGGTAATCACATCGCCCCCCTCTTGGGTTTTCTGCGAGAACTCCTCGGGGAAAAGTGCGCGCCCGACAGAGTCATAAAAATCCTCCGGCGTTTTCGCTTCCTTAAATTGATACGTCCCCACATGAATCCCCATATTAAGCTCGGTGGAAACAAATGCGGCGTGGGTCTCCCCTTCCTCTAATACCTGCTTAGAGAGCGCTTCTTCGGTAAATAAATTGCGATAAAACGACAGTGCGGAGCTGCCAAGTTGCAAGCTATCGACATCATCAATCGGCCAAAATTGCACCGGCGTTGGCACAAACACCTCATCGGTTTCAATGCTAAAGGGAATCGCCCCGTGCCGATCGCGATAATCGCGATGACTCAAAATCGCGTCGAGAATAATCGCAATCACCAACAGCGCGCTAAATATCCCAATAATCTTTAAAATTCGTTTTTTACGATCGTAGCTCATAACGCCTCTTCGTCTATCTCTGCCCACAAATCATAGGCTTAATGCTTAACAATATCACAAAAAATAGTTTGATAATAAAAAACCAGTGCATCGGCACTGGTTTAATGATTGATCTAAAGCTCATTACCATACGATAATAATGTTGACGATGAGCCTCGCTATTATGATCCCAATCTTATTCCATAATCGCTTCAGGGGATTCTGGGAGAATTTGCCCGCCATCAACAATAATGGTTTGACCGGTGATAAATCCCGCGCGACTTGACGCTAAGAAACATGCGGCATAACCGATATCTTCCGGCGTTCCGAGTTTATGAGTCGGAATAATCGCGCGCTGCTGTGCAAGGTAAGTTTCCCCTTGAGCTTTTAATCCATCGGTGAGAATATTACCGGGTTGCACCGCATTGACGGTAATGCCATATTTCGCATATTCAAGCGCCGCACTTCGCATAAATCCAAGCTGCCCCGCTTTCGTTGCGCCATAATGGGCCCAGCCGGGGAACCCTGTCACCGCGCCGGTAATGGACGAAGTGATCACAACGCGACCATAATTATTTTTCTTCATTACTTTAAGCGCCGCTTGAACCACGAAAAAGGTGCCTTTAAAATTGACGTTATTCATCAAATCCCAATCCTCTTCCGTCATCTCTTCAAGCGTTGCTTGCGGGAAAATTCCGGTATTTGAGCAGAGAATATCAAGACGACCATACTCTTCATCAATCGCATTAATCACCTCATTAACGCGCGCTCTGTTGGTAACATCGAGCTCAACGAACTCCCCTTTTAATTCTTTCGCCGTCGCTTCACCAGCTTTTGTATCAATATCTGCGATAATCACCTTCGCACCCGCTTTTGCGAGTACGCTTGCGATCCCTTTACCAATTCCATTTGCGCCGCCTGTGATAAGTGCAACTTGAGTCTTTAAACTAAACATCGATCTCTCCTACTAATATGACTCTTTGAGTCAAAATGCGTATAAAAAGAATGTTAGAACTGATAAAAGCCTAACGCCTAGCCTCATCATATCGAATTTTATGGCTATGTAAAGATGAGGTAAAAAGAATCAAGTTATCGCTTGATAACGCTCAATCTTACGCAGGACCCAATCATTCTATAAATAGTTAAGATGTTTAATTAATCCCCCATATTGATCCACTTTTAGATTACAAGGCAATAAAAAACCTCCCTGCCACCCATCATTAATTGATGTGGTGAATCAGGAAGGTTTATCAATAGAGAACTCTACAACGCTCCGTTTAATCGCGTCGTTTCTGCAATCCTTTACGAATTAAAAAACCGATATAGAGCAAAATCACCCACGCCGGAATCACGTAGGCCGCATATTTCATCGAATCCATCTGGGTCATCATCACAAAGAGGAGCCCTAAAAAAGCCAAGCAGAAAATATTACTAAAGGGATAAAAAGGCGCTTTAAACGAGAGCTCGACGCCCTCCTTGTTAATCGCTTTACGGAAACGATATTGCACTAGAACAATGAGTCCCCAAGTGATGGTCGCCGCCGCCGTTGCCACCGACATAATATGCATAAACGCCCCATCGGGAATGAGGAAGTTGACCACAACCGCAATGAGCGTACAGAATGATGAAAACAGAATCCCGATAAACGGCGCGCGATTGCAATTGAGCTTCATAAAGACTTTCGGCGCATT
>JAAZCI010000030.1 GCA_012513365.1 Lysobacteraceae bacterium | reverse complement strand
TCATTGAGTGGCGTGCTCGTTTGCTTTTCGGTTTCAGAGCGGCGTTTTAACAGTGAAAACCCATCTGGAATATCGACGCCCCCAATGGATTGGGCTCTGTTATCAGTCATGGAAGATCTGTCTGATTCAGAGAGGGTGGGATTCTCTTGAATGCCAGTATAGGCCGATTTATCACGGCTTAAGGGCGAGAATCCCGCAGGAATCTCGACGCCGTCGATCTTATAGCTATTCTCTTTTGTCGGCGCCATCGCTGTGTGAGCGGGGGTGTTTTCGCCATTTTTATAGCCGGATTCAAAGGCAAGTGCTTTCTTAGGCTCTTTCACCAGAGTGGGATAGTTGGAGTGAGTTTTTGTGTTTCCTTGGGTATCTCCTTGGATATCCGTATTGGAAAACGCGCGATTGGCTTCCGGATCTTTCACTTTTGCGGCTGGCGTGAAGAGCGGATTACGAAGCTCAGAGGGGAGCATCCATGCAAGTGTTACTTCATATTGACCAAGTCGCATTAGCACTTTTTGCGCGAGCTCATGGGCCTGTTTAATCTCGTTAAGAGTGAGTTCTTTGCGAAGCGCATCACGAAATGCGATCAGATCACTGGCGCCATGGCGAGCGGCAACAATGCTCCATGCGTATGCTTCTGGAATATTTTTGGGTGTACCCATGCCAAGGCGGGTGAGATTCGCAAGGTTATAGGCGGCATTAATATGGCCGGTAATCGCCGCTCGTTTATAGGCGCGTACCGCTTCAGGATAGTTTCGTTCCACCCCTTTGCCGGTTTGATAGAGTGTGCCAAGATTGTTGAGCGCATCGACATGCCCGCGGGCGGCGAGCTCACTAAATTGAGCAAATGCTTCGCTATAATTTTGCTGATCGTAGGCCTCAATCGCTCCTTTAAAGGTTTGAGCATTGAGCGGCGCACCGAGCACGCTGATTAAAATGAGCGTTATGAGCGGTTTGTTAAAGTTTAAACGTGGCAACAACTGGGTCATGATCACTAAATCGCGTTGGGCTTAAATGAGGCGTATTGAGTGGTGGTGCACTCACCTCAATCAAGGTAAGATGATGATTGTAAAGAATATAATCGAGTACAATCGGCTTGTTTTTATAGCGATAAGTATAGCAAGGTTTCGGGGTGTCATTCCAGATTGACGCTAAGCTTTGATGATCGCGCAGAATCTCGATGGTTTTTGATTGAGGCAGATCATTAAAATCCCCAAGGATCATTAGCGGTTCCTCTTTGTAGATTTGAATCTCGTGTCGAATCTGTTCTGCTTGGGCATTTCGCTGACGCCGGGCGATCTTTTTACGATCATTGGTTGGTGCATTCATCGATTTTAGGTGGCAATTGATGAGATGAAGAGGCGTGCCATTGAGATCAAAGATTCCATGCAGTGGGCGACGGGAAGGGGAGAGTGCCTCTTTGCCCTCAAGTGTGTTGCCGGTAAAAAGGGGAGAGTCTTCGCCAAGTGTGCGTAAATCGGTGAGTGTAATCGGCGCACGATAGAGAAAGGCGGAGCGAATATGATGATTGCGTTCACCGCCTGTTGTAAAGGGCTTTGGCGCAATTTCCGCATAGTGATACTGCGCTTCGAGCGGTTGATCCGAATTGAGATAATCCAACAGCGTTTTATCAATGGTTGCCGGAAGGGGCGCATCGAGATTGACATTTTCCTTCTCAGCAAAGACGCCGACCTCTTGGAGCGCGATAATCATCGGGCGTTTGAGTGCGGTATTCACGGCTTCCGTTAAGCGCTCAAAGCGCGTAGTGTGGCTCCATTCGCCTAAATTATCGAGATTGATGGTAGCGACAGAAAGGTCAGTCATTGAATCCTTATGATCGAAAAATGTTAGTCGTAATAGTAGTGACGGCAACTCTCAAGAAGTGTGCGTTGATCCTCGGTTAGATCACTTTCAAGGAGTGCATCATAAATCGGGCGAAACGCCTCTTTATAGCTATTACGGCGAACTCTGGCGAACTGATTCCAGATATCCTGCTCAACCTTATTTAAGGTAAACGGCGCATTTTTTGCACGATAACGGAAGAGAAGCGGCGATAGACGGGCATCTTCAAAGAAAAATTCCGTCTCGGCAATCTCATCAAAGGAGAGGCGCAAAATTCGCTCCATCTCTTTCTTATCCTCATCGGGGAAAAAGCCATCATAGAGCTGCGCTTCGGGATCTTGCGGTTCAAGGGCAGAAAAGTCGCGTTTTTCTCGGTAGACTTCGGTGAGTTTCTGCATTAGCTCAAAGCGATGAGCGAAGAGCGTTTCAAAATTTCGCATCACTGTTTTCACATCGACGCTGCTTTGATCGACCCCCTTTAACACCCCTAAAGGTGCAATAATGGGTGTTCGATTAAGATGAATAAGTTTTAACGGCATCCGCTCAATGCCTTCGGGAAGCGCTTCATCTTTGGTGTAGAGATAGGCGTGAATGTCCGCGCTTGATAGCGTGAGCAGTTGCTCAATATTGCCCATGAGATTCACCGCAATGAGTCCATTTCGATTCCACGGGTGCATTGCGATCGGCATCATGGCGGCGAGATATTGCTTGTCTGCTCCAAACATGCCGGAAACATGGGTAAAGGGCGTATGATTATCGAGGTCGATCTGCCGTTTTAGATCGCGTGCTAGGCGATTGTCAAAAAAGAATTTAAAGAGTTTGGGCTGATGGGTTTTTAAAAGTTTGGCAATGGCAATCGGGGCGTAGACATCGCTTAACGCATCGTGCGCTTTTTCGTGTAGGAGGTTATTCGCTTTTGTCAGATGCTCAAGACGAAGGCTCGCAATGTTTGGGTTCTCTTCATTTTCTGGCCACACAATTCCCTCAGGACGTAGAGCGTAGGTCGCGCGCACCACATCTAAAAGATCCCAACGAGAATTGCCATTTTGCCACGCGTAGGCGTAGGGATCGATAAAGTTGCGATAGAAGAGATAACGGATCATCTCATCGTCAAAGCGGATATTGTTATAGCCCAAGATAGTAGTGTTTGGGACTGAAAATAGTGTGTGAATCGCGCTCGCAAACTCCGACTCGGGCAGTCCTTTCTCCTCACACTCCTCAAGGGTAATGCCGGTAATTAAGATTGATTCCGGATTGGGAATATAATCAAGCGCGGGCTGGCAATAGAGATTGACCGGCTCGCCAATGATATTGAAATTATGATCGGTGCGAATCCCCGCAAATTGGGCGATGCGATCCTGTTTTGGGTCGAGCCCAAAGGTCTCTAGATCATAAAAAAAATAGCTCGGAGTCTGCTTCATAGGTTGCCTACAGGTCACAAGATGAATCGGATGGGTGGATAGAAGAAGAGGAAGCCGTGCTTCCTCAAGATAATCGTATTAGAGCGAGAAATTCTCGCCAAGATAGACACGGCGCACATCTTTATTGGCAAGGAGCGCGGTGGTGTCACCTTCTGCAATGACGCGTCCGGCACTTAAGATATAGGAGCGCTCACAAATGCTTAAGGTTTCACGGATGTTGTGGTCGGTGATGAGAACGCCGATCCCTTTTTTCGCAAGGTCTTGGATGATCGATTGAATGTCCGCAACGGAGAGCGGATCGACGCCGGCAAAGGGTTCATCGAGCAGTAAAAATTTAGGGCTCAGTGCAAGGCTTCGCGCAATTTCTACCCGGCGACGCTCACCCCCTGAGAGTGAAATCCCGAGCGAGTGAGCAATATGGGTGATTTTAAACTCTTCAAGAAGGCCATCGGTTAAGACTTCTTGCTCTTTTTTCGAGAGATCTTTGCGCGTTTGGCAGATCGCTAAAATATTCTCGCGCGTTGTCATTTTACGAAAGATCGACGCCTCTTGTGGCAGATAGCCAATCCCTAAATGGGAGCGCTCATGCATCGGGAGTTTGGTAATCTCTTTATCATCAATAAAGATCGCGCCCTCATCAGGCGTAATAAGCCCGACTGTCATATAAAAACTGGTGGTTTTTCCGGCACCATTTGGGCCTAAAAGTCCGACCACTTCACCGCAACTGATATGAAACGAAGCGCCATCGACGACGGTTCGTTTTTTAAAGCGTTTAACGAGTTCTTTGGCTTCAAGTTTCATTATTTCGCCCCTTTTCCAGTCTGAATAGTGATCTTAATCTGTTCCTTTTTCGAGCGACTCGCGGTGACTTTTTTGGTGTCGAGGCGATAATCGATCTGTTCGGCTTTGACCACGTCGTTCGCTTGAATCACCTCTGCATTAGTTAGAAGTGTTAATAGCTCTTTATTGGGGTAATAGTGCAAGGTTTTCCCTTCGCCAAAGACCCACGGATCGTCGTGATTGGGGAGATATTTAATCTTAATGAGCTTTCCTTTTTGTAGGCTCTCAGCCACCACATAATCGAGCGCGCCCTCTTTAAGATAAAAGGTGGCCTTATCGGCTTTAATCTCTAACGTGCCTTGAGTTAATACCACATTGCCGGTATAGATTCCGTAGCCTTCCTCTTGGAAATATTCGCCAGTATCGGAGACGATATCGACGGGTAGATCGCGATCTTCAGGCAGTGCCCACGCCATTTGAAATAGCCATAATCCCGCAAGGAGGGGCAAAAAGAGAGAGCGTTGTTTAAGGTTTCTTCGTTTCATATTGACTCTTAGTTGCGTTGTGCAGTCGATATTCGCCACGGCTCGGGAAGCCTGTTAATCCAATGCCTTCCGTAAAATAACTAGGCGATTCAAGGCGGATAAATAGATCCGTTGAGATGCGTTCCCCTTTATCGTGAATAAGGAGTTTCTCCGTTGTCACGGTCTCTTCATCGCGATTTTCAAGGGGCGGGCGATAGAGTACCACGTTATCTTTTAAGGTAATGAGCGAGCTATCCTCGTTAAGATGGGCGTTATCGCTCTTTGCGGTCCAGCTGATGATGCGCGTTTGATCCGGCTGTAATTCATATTGAATCAGGTTTGGATCTTGGAGAAACGTGCCCATCTCGCCATCAAAATGTTTAAGATAAGGGCCCGTTAAGATCGATGCAAGCTCTCCTTCGGCGTTATATTGCTTTAAGGTGTATCCATACATCTCAAGTTGGGGCTCTTCTGGCTTAATCTCTTTATCGGCAAAGGTTTGCGTATTGAGGTACCACGTGAGATAGATTAAAAATCCCACGAGGGTTAGAAGAGCGAGCCGTTTTAGGAGAGCAAATAGTGTCATGGCATCTCAATTAGTCGAGTGAATAACGCTTTACACCTTGAGGCGTTGCAAGCAGTAAAAGGTCCGCTTTGCGCATGGCAAAAAGACCGTTTGTCACCACACCCGTAATTTGATTTAAGTGCGATTCTAGTTCGGTGGCATTCTCGATGGTGAGCCCTTTGACATCCACAATTACATTACCATTATCGGTAATAAAGCCTTCCCGAATGGAGGGAAGACCGCCCAGTTTTTCCACTTCACGCATCACATAATGTGCACTCATTGGAATCACTTCGATCGGAAGCGGGAAAGCCCCTAAGGTATCGACGAGTTTACTGCTATCGGCAATGCAGATAAAGGATTTTGCATGGGCTGCTACGATTTTTTCACGAGTGAGCGCGCCGCCGCCACCTTTAACCATCTCAAGCGCGTGATTGATCTCATCGGCGCCATCAATATAGAGATTAATCTCGGTAATCTCTGAAGGTTCAATAATGGGAATATCAAGATCGATAATCTGTTTCGTTGTGCGCTCAGAACTTGAGACGACGCCCTTAATTTGATCGGCGATCGGGGCAAGCTCTGCGATTAAACAGTCGACGGTTGAGCCGGTGCCAAGGCCTAAAATTTCGTTGGGTTGAATCAGTTCACAGGCCGCTTTTGCGACCAATTTTTTTTGCTCTAAAATGTCCATTTTTGATTAGCTCTAAATCGGGTAAACCCTAAGAAGTTTGCGAATTGTCTATTTATCTAACTCTCATATTATTGTATAGTAGAATTCGGAAATAAACCCTCGAAATCTATAAAGGATAAATATGATTATTGAAAAAGACCAAGTAGTAGCGGTTCATTATACCTTAACTGACGACAATGGCGCGACTCTTGATAGCAACGTAGGCGGTGAACCTCTTGCGTATATTCACGGCCACGGCATGATGATCCCTGGATTTGAAAAAGCACTTGAAGGGGCAAAAGAGGGTCAAGAAGTTACCTTCACCGTAGAACCTGAAGAGGGCTACGGCGTACATCACGAAGAGAACATTATCGATGTGCCAAGAGAAGCGTTTCCTGAAGATGAAGAGATCACGGTCGGTCTTCAAGTAACCGGTAGCGCGCCTGATGGCAGTATGCATATGTTCCGCGTATTAGAAGTCTCTGAAGAGATGATCAAACTTGACGGAAACCATCCTTTAGCTGGAAAGCAATTGCATTTCGACGTTGAAGTGGTATCTGTACGTAACGCGACGGCGCAAGAACTTGACCACGGTCACGTTCATAGCGACGGACACGATCATTAATCTTCTGAAAACTTGTATAATAAGCTAAGAAATGTCAAAGTGTTTTGATTTAAAAGGAGAGGTCTTCACGGCCACCGTTCTCTATCTTAAAACGATCGATCTGAAAGCGGTTGAAGAGGCGTTAGTTGCGAAAGTAAAAATCTCTCCTGCTTTTTTTAATCAAATTCCTGTGGTAGTCGATCTCTCTGAAATCGATGCCCGTGATAATCTTGATTTCACGTGGCTCAAGAATCTCTTGATCTCCAATCGGATAATCCCTGTTGCGTTACGTTCGGTGCCAGAAGCGCTTGAGAGTAAAGCGATGAAAGCTGATTGGGCCTTTTTGCCAGAACAGAATGCCCCGAAAACGGTCAGTCAACCTGCGCAAAAACCGCAAGAGCGTCCGCCTGTTGTGGAGCGCATTGTGGAGACGAAAGAGGTTGAGGTGGTTAAAGAGGTGGCTGTGCCATCGACGGTGGTCACCCATCAAGTTCGATCAGGCCAGCAAATTGCGATTCCAAGTGGCGATCTCATTATTATCAATACCGTCAATGAGGGCGCAGAGCTCTTAGCGACCGGGAATATCCATGTATATGGGCCGCTCCGTGGGCGTGCACTTGCGGGGATTAATGGGAACCGTTCGGCACGTATTTTCTGCCAATCGCTGGAAGCGGAGCTTGTCTCTATTGCAGGACAATATAAGGTGATTGATGAGGAGATCTCGGCCCTTTGGACGGGGAAAGCAGTACAGATCTATCTAGAGCATGATGAAATTAAGATTGAGCGCATTTTTTAATTTATTTAAATAAAATTTTTTAAGAGGGAGAGTATTGAGTGGCACGAGTAGTAGTTGTTACCTCCGGTAAAGGTGGGGTCGGAAAGACCACCACAAGTGCAAGCTTAGCAGCAGGTCTTGCGAAAAAAGGCCATAAAACTGCAGTGATCGACTTCGATGTAGGTTTACGTAACCTAGACCTTATTATGGGATGTGAACGCCGCGTCGTTTACGATTTCGTTAATGTGGTCAATGAGGAAGCGAGCCTTCAGCAATCGCTCATTAAAGATAAGCGTTTAGATAATCTATTTATTTTGCCTGCATCGCAAACACGCGATAAAGATGCGCTCACGAAAGAGGGCGTAGGTAAAGTGATTGATGATCTTAAAAAGATGGATTTTGAATATATCATCTGTGACTCGCCCGCGGGGATTGAAAAAGGGGCGCAGCTTGCGATGTATTTTGCCGATGACGCCATTGTGACGACCAACCCTGAAGTCTCATCTGTACGAGATTCTGACCGTATTTTAGGAATTTTAGCGAGTAAAACGCTCAAAGCGGAAGAGGGCTCTGAAGTGTCGCAACATTTAGTGATCAATCGATATGATCCTAAACGGGCTGATCTAGGCGATATGTTAACGGTAACCGATATTCTCGACATCCTTGGCATTCCGCTTTTAGGTGCAATTCCTGAGTCAGAAGCTGTGCTTCAATGCTCAAACGCAGGTCAACCGGTCATTATGGATGAGCAGTCCGATGCGGGCCAAGCGTATATCGACATTGTGGATCGTTTCTTAGGAGAAGATCGCCCACACCGTTTCATCGAAGCTGAGAAAAAAGGCTTCTTCGGACGACTCTTTGGAGGCTAGGAAAAGTATGTTAAAGCGTATTTTTGGTCGACGCCGCCAATCAAATACGGCATCGATCGCAAAAGAACGCCTGCAGATTATTGTTGCGCATGAGCGTATCCGTAATGCAGATGCGCATCCTGATTTTATGCAGGATCTTCAGAAAGATATTTTAGACGTAGTGCGTAAATATCTTCCAGTAGATGGCAAGCAGGTGAAAATTGAAATGGATCGCGAAGAAGGGTGTGATGTTTTAGAGTTAAACATCATTCTTTCTGATAATGAAGATGAGGCTTCAGAAGTCTCTGAAAACGTTGATCAATCTGGAGCAAAAAAAGTCTCTTCAGATCAAGATGAAAAAAACTAAAAAAGTATTTTGCAACGTTTAACAATTTATGTATATTGACTAGTAGCCACATATTTGTGGCTCTTTTCTTGTATTGTCTAGCAATCATCTAAATTAGCGTCTAATATGAGATAAGTATTGGAGGTCTTTTTGTGCGTTTAGATAAATGGTTATGGGCTGCCCGGTTTTATAAAACACGGCGACTGGCCACCGATGAGATCAATAAAGGGCGAGTCCTTGTTAATGAACAATTAGCAAAACCCGCACGCATGATCGCAGAGGGGGATGTTATCACCGTGCGTAAAGCGCAAATGATATTTGAGGTGACGGTATTAAAACTGTTACCGAATCGCGGGCCTGCGTCCATTGCGGCGACGATGTATGAGGAGCTTCCTCAAAGCATTGAACGGCGTAATCGGGAACGGGAACTGAGACGTCTTGCGCCGACCATCCGACCAGAAAAGCCAGACAAGCGTGAAAAACGAGAATTACGCAGAGTCAAACAAGGTTTGCATATTGATTAAATTTTAAGGAGATATTAAATGGGGTATCGTAAAGAGGTAGATCTTTTAGGTGAGTTAAACGTTCCAAATCATGCATATTACGGCATTCACACGGTGCGCGCGATGAACAACTTCACCCTCTCTACCCAGACGAATAGTGACACCCCAGACTTTATTCGCGGGATTGTGTATGTGAAAAAAGCATCCGCACTTGCGAATAAAAAGCTAGGGACGGTAAAACCTGAAGTCGCAGATGCGATTATCAAGGCGTGCGATATTTTATTAACGGATGATTCATACTTGAATCAATTTCCGATCGATGCCTTTCAAGGCGGTGCGGGTACGTCGCTCAACATGAATGTGAACGAAGTGGTTGCCAACGTTGCGCTTGAGATTTCAGGATATTCCAAAGGGGATTATGTTCACATTAATCCAAACGATCATGTCAACGAATCACAATCAACGAACGATGCTTATCCAACCGGATTGCGTCTGGCGATGTATAAATGTTCTGAAGATTTGATCGAAAGCGCACTCTATCTTCGTGATGGATTAATGGCGAAAGCAGAAGAGTTTGCGTCGGTATTAAAAATGGGTCGTACACAGCTGCAAGACGCCGTACCGATGAGTCTTGGGCAAGAGTATGCCGCCTTTGCAAATCTTATTACCACCGCGGTGGAAGATGTGCGTGAAACACGCCGTTCGCTCTTATCGGTTAACTTAAGTGGTACAGCGATTGGTACCGGTGTCAATACACCAAAAGGCTACGGTAAAGTGGTGATTGAAGAGTTATCACGAGTAACCGGATATCCATGCCGTTTAGCGGATAATCTCATTGCCGCAACATCGGATCTCACCGATTTTGTGAAGTTCCACGCAACGCTTAAAAACCTTGCGGTTAAACTCTCAAAAATCGCCAATGACTTACGTCTATTATCGTCAGGTCCGCGCGCGGGATTAAAAGAGATCAACCTTCCTGAACTTCAGGCGGGGAGTTCTATTATGCCGGCAAAAGTGAATCCGGTGTTACCTGAAGCGGTGAATAATGCCTGTTTTAAGGTATATGGAAATGATGTGACGGTAACTGCTGCCGCTGATGCGAGCCAATTGCAGTTAAATGCGATGGAGCCAGTCGTTGCGCAAGCGACCTTTGAATCGATTATGTTGCTTAAAAATGCATGCCGATCCCTTCAAGATAAATGTGTAAAAGACACCACCGCAAACGAAGCATACTGCCTCAACTACATCTTAAACTCAGTGGGCATTATCACCTACCTTAACCCTGTGATTGGGCATGGTGAGGGCGATATCGTCGGCCGCATCTGTATTAAGACTGGCAAAAGCGTGAAAGCTGTGGTGCTTGAGCGTAATCTGATGACGGAAGAAGAGTTTGATGAGTACTTCAACCTCGATGCGCTTCGCCGTACTGTCGGCCTTCCTTAGGATTAATCGTTAATGTGATCGCGGACTTGAGAGCAATTGAGTCCGCGATCATTGACCTTTATGAGAGATAACCCGCACAATTTAAACCGATCACCTTGGTCTTCGCTCCTTGCGGATATCGAGGATTATATTGAGCGTTACCGGAAAGCGTATAGCCCGCACAGTGCGGAGATTAAAGCCTATTCGCTCCGGCAATTTTTAGCCTATCTTCAAGAATATCGAATTTCCGAATGGACGCTCTGCGATGAGAAGGTCATTCGGAATTATATTATCTATCGTTCTAAAACCTCGCCCGCCTCTGGGCAAAAACCCCTTAAATCCTCGAGTATGCAGACGCAGCTCGCTTCAATTCGTCTCTTTTTTGATGATTTGGTAGAGCGGGGCATCATTTCCCATAATCCGGCTAAATTAGTTAAGCCGCCGAAATCGTCAAAACGGCTTCCATCGGTTGTGGAGGTGGATCTGTTGGAAAAGATTCTCAATCGCCCGCCCACAAATGAGCATGAAGTGCGCGATCGGGCCATTTGCGAGCTATTTTATTCAAGCGGTTTACGGCTTGCGGAGCTTCAAGCGCTCAATCTTCATCATATCGATTTTGATGATTATGAAGTGCGCGTCATTGCGGGGAAAGGCGATAAAGATCGCATTGTTCCGGTGGGACGCAAAGCGATTGATGCCATTCAAGCGTGGCTTCCGATTCGCCAAGAATGGATGGCAGAAAAAGGGGTGTTAGGCTTTGAGAAGGCGCTTTTTTTATCTGAGCGAGGTAATCGGTTAAGCGCCCGGCAGATCAGTACTCGAGTCAAACGTTACGCTGAAGAGTCGGGGGTGAATATTAATCTTCATCCTCACCTGTTACGGCACTCGATGGCAACTCACGTACTGGAATCGAGCCAAGATATTCGCTTGGTGCAAGAGTTATTGGGGCACGCGGATATTTCCACGACGCAAGTCTATACTCATCTTGATTTTGGCCATCTCACTAAAGTGTTTGACGCGGCTCACCCGCGGGCACGGAAGAAAAAAGAGGACGATTGATTCGTCGATCTCAGATCTCACAACTCTCTCCTTTTGTTTTTTCCCCTCTCACTTCGGATTTAAATATTGGTTAATGTTCAGGCGATAAAAAAGCCCACTTGATCACTCAAGCGGGCTTTGTCGTTCTCTATTATTTTAAGAATGTAATGTCGATAAATATCTATTTAAGGCATTACAGGGCACTCAAATTAAAGAGTTTCGCCACCAACTGCACGGTTACATGGGCAGAGTTCGTCAGTTTGTAACGCATCTAAGATACGAAGAGTTTCTTGTGGGTTACGACCAACGCTATCTGGGTTTACAGAAACGTGTTGGATAACGTTGTGTGGGTCAACGATGTACGTTGCACGAAGTGCTACGCCTGACGCTTGGTCACGAGCACCTAACATGTCAAGAAGGCTACCTGCTGGGTCGCCGAAAGAGTAGTGACCTAATTTATCTAAATCAGGATGCGCACGTCTCCAAGCGAGTTTACAGAATTCGTTATCCACTGAACCACCCATTAATACTGCATCGCGGTCTTCGAAATCTTGAGCAAGTTTGTTGAACTCAACGATTTCAGTAGGACATACGAATGTGAAATCTTTTGGATAGAAGTAAATGATTTTCCATTTGCCTTCGAAAGATTTTTCAGTGATTGTTTCAAACGCTGATTCGCCGTTTTCTTCGGGTTCGTTAAAACCTGGTTTTGCAGCAATTACTTCAAATGGATCTAATTTATCGCCAACTGTTTTTGCGATACCGTAAGTGAATTCATTATCAAAAGTCATATTTGATACTCCTTTTTTGGTTGCTGTGATCTAAACTGTTTAGGAGGAAATTTCATCTCCTCGCTACCCTTTCTATAATAGGGGTCAGATCGCTTTTTTTCAATCTAATCCCCTATTGAATTAACAAAATAGGCTGATTACCCTTTTTAATAAGTTACTGTTGTGGCTTACTATTCTCAGGCGTTTCGGCATTTTGTGCTGGTTTTTCAGCGTGTTCCGGTGTGCGCTCATCATGACTTGATGATTTCGCTTCCGGCGCATCGGACTGACTTGGTTCAGCGCTAGGTGCTTTCTCATTGGTTTGGGCAGGTTTTTGAGCAGATTTATCGGCGTTTGCATCATTCGCGTCCACCTTTTTCTCTGCCGCTTTCACCTCTTTAGTTGTATCAGCTTTAGATGACGATTCCTTAACAGCCGGTGAGGATTCTTCCGTTTTCACCTCTGTCTTCGCTGTCTCGGCTTTAGGCGCCTCAGTTTTTGCAGGTTCAGCGGTTTCCGCTTTCTCCGCATTAACCGCTTTTTCTTCCGCTTGAGGACGTTCTTGACGCTCATTGCGGTTTTGGCGCGGTCTGCGATTACGCTCTTGATTGCCACGAGACTCATCGTCTTTTTTAGCATTGTCAGCAGCATTTGCTTGAGGCGCTTCGGCATTTGCATTTGCCGCTTTATCTTCTGCCTTTGGAGTATCCGCTTTTGGAGCCTCGTTAGCCGTCTCTTTCACCGCTTCAACCGGTGCTTTGTCAGCTCCTTTGGTCTCGGGCGCTTGAGCTTCAGTCTCTTCAATGCGTGGGCGACCGTCACGGATTTTACGCGTGCGTTTTTCACCATTAACATCTACGATCACTTCACCTTTACGCTCGGTTTTTTGAGGAGCATTTGCATTCGATTCTTGCTCATTTGCCTCATTATTGCGATCGTTTTGGCGATTGCGGCGGTTGTTTTGACGGTTGTCGTTGCGATTGTCGCGCTCTTGACGCTCTTCATTGCGATCATTGCGTTCGTTACGACGATCGTTATCGCGAGACTCCCCTTCTTGACGGTCATCACGTCGATCATCACGGCGATTACGGCGCTCGTTCTGATTTTGACGATTGTCATTGCGGTTATCGTTACGATTATCGCGATCTTGACGATTTGAACGATTGTCTTGGCGCTCACCTTTTTGGTTATCACCGCGTTCGCTGCGGGCATCATTGCGCTCTTGGCGGTTCTGATTATCCTGACGATCACGACGATTTTGGCGCTGATTGCGATTGTCGTTACGCTCATCATTGCGGTTATCGCGACGATTATCACGGCGGTTGTTATCTTGCGCTTGATTCTCTTCCGCTGGGATAAATTCCGCTTTTTGGTCCACATTGCGCTCCACGGTTTCAATCGTATTATTGCGATTTGGGCTCATGCGTACGTTGCGATTGCGATTGGCGTTATTGTTGTTACGACGATTGTTGCGACGCTCATTTTGTTGATTACGGCGTTTGTTTTTGCCGTCCTCTTTTGCATTATCGCCTTTTTTCGCCTCTTTCTTACCGGATTTTTCCTCTTTTTTATCAAAGAGATCTTTTAAGAAGCTAATAATGGTCTGCAACACTGTGGGTTTCTCGGCCCCTTCACGCACTTCCGTTGGTGGAGGTGTGGTTGGTTTAATGCCGGTAACCGCGGGCGCTGAGAGAATTTGACGATTAAGATTGAGCGCTTTATTGCGTAGATCTTCGGTGGTCCCCTCTTCAACAACGACGTGGGTCGAGCTATCTTGCCCAATCGTACCGCTGTCGTTCGTGCGATAACGGGTAATATTAAAGTGTGGCGTATCCATCTCTTTATTGGGGATAATGATGACGCGCGTTTCAAGACGAGTCTCAATATCGAGCATGTCGTCACGCTTTTCATTTAAAAGATAGATGGCGATATCGATCGGCACCTGCACGATAATTTCAGCAGTTTTCTCTTTTAAGCACTCCTCTTCAATGAGGCGTAAAATCGCAAGCGCAAGGGATTTGGTATTACGAATTGTTCCTTGACCATCACAGCGTGGGCAGCTGATATGCGAGGTTTCATCAAGGGATGCACGGAGACGTTGGCGCGACATCTCTAGAAGGCCAAAGCGAGAGATTTGTCCCACTTGAATGCGAGCACGATCCGACGCTAGGGCATCATGGAAGCGATTTTCCACTTCGCGTTGATGCTTGGTTTCGATCATGTCGATAAAGTCGATCACAATCAGACCACCAAGGTCACGGAGTTTAAGCTGACGCGCGATCTCTTCGGCGGCTTCTAAGTTAGTGTTAAGCGCGGTCTCTTCAATGTCCGCACCCTTTGTTGAGCGGCCTGAGTTGATATCGATCGATACCAGGGCTTCGGTATAGTCAAATACGAGAGCACCGCCTGATGGGAGTTTTACATCGCGTTGATACGCCGTTTGGATTTGTGATTCCACTTGGAAGCGAGTAAATAGCGGGATATTGTCTTTATAGAGTTTAATCTTGTCGCGGATTTGCGGCATGATGTTATCGATAAAGTTTTCCGCCTCTTTATAGACCTCTTCGTTATCCACTAAAATCTCGCCAATGTCGCCGCGATAGTAGTCGCGAAGCGCACGCACGATGATATTACTCTCTTGGAAAATCAAGAAAGGCGCAGGTTCTTTGCTCGCGTTTTGGATCGCTTCCCATAGCATCACAAGATAGTTTAAGTCCCATTGAAGCTCTTCAGCAACGCGGCCCATACCGGCAGTACGGACGATAAGTCCCATGCCTTCCGGCACTTCGAGATCTTCCATCTGCTCGCGTAGATCGGCGCGGTTTTTCCCAGAGATACGACGCGATACGCCGCCTGCACGGGGGTTATTGGGCATTAAGACTAAATAACGGCCGGCAAGAGAGACATACGTTGTGAGCGCCGCTCCTTTGTTACCGCGTTCATCGCGTTCAACCTGAACGATCACCTCAGTTCCCTCTTTGATGAGGTCTTTGAGCGGTGCGTTTTGGTTATTGCTTTCAGCTAAATATTCGCGGGCAATCTCTTTAAACGGTAAAAAACCGTGGCGTTCAACGCCGTAATTGACAAAACAGGCTTCAAGTGAGGGTTCTACACGGGTAATTGTCCCTTTGTAGATGTTGGATTTTTTCTGACGATTGGCAATGTTTTCGATATCTAAATCATATAAATGCTGACCATTGACCAGCGCAACTCGCATCTCTTCTTCTTGAGTTGCATTAATTAACATTCGTTTCATGGTGTCTCCCAGTAGGAGGAACCCTTTTCCATAATTTACGGACACGCAGGCCGATAGAGCGGAGGCGCGTCGCGATGAAAAAGGCGTTCCATTAATCTTTGTAAATATACATTGTAAAAATTGATCAAAAGATTATAGGTAGCCAAAACGAGTAGCCGGAGCGAGAATTATCGCAGGGGCTATTCATTTCAAAGGCCAAAAGAACTTTTGAGCGTTTATTTGTTTTCTCTCGCAGCGCGGGCGCCATTGTAGTCATGACGGGCCTCGCGTGATAAGGCAATAATTTCCCAATTGTTGCGAATTAATTCTTGGTTGTTGCCGGCAAAACTGATCGATTTGCTAGCGAGTTGCTCCGCCTTAGCGTACTCCTTTTGATGGAGGCTAATTTGGGCAAGGTCGAACCATATACTCTCGTTGGTGGGCTCAATGCGTACAGCGCGATTGAGGAGACTGGCCGCTTTGGTTAAATCGTTATTATTAACGGCAGCATTCGCTTCATTGAGTAACGCACGAATCGGGGTGCTGTCTTCGGTTTTCGGTTTGATTGCAGGAGCCGGCTGTTGTACAGGTGCTGGATTGTAAGCCGCTTGGGGTTGTTGCGCAGGCGCTGTGGTTACAGGCGTCGGTGCAGGGCTCCAAGTAGATTCACGGTCAGGCGACTGATGATATACAGGCGGTGCTGCCGAAAACGTCGGTTCAGCGGTGGAAGCTTGTGTTGTGGCTAAGAAATCATTTTCATTTTGCACTTTCGGGCCGTTATTCGCGCCATAGCCATAGCTAACGGAAGGAGCTTCTTCAGGGAAGCTAATGCCGCCATCCATTGGGCGTACGCGTGGGCCGTTCGGTGGAGTTGTGCCAGCACAAGCAGTCAGAAGTAATACTGAAATAAGTATTGCAATATTTTTCATTTTCATGCTTTCTGTCCTTTAAATTAGGATAAGACGATCGGCGTGAGTCGATCGGTTCTTACCAAATCACGGTATTTTTAATTAAGTATTAGTCCCAAATAATCTCGAAATCATCATAATCATCATTAAATGATGGGTCATAACATTCCGTTGAGATCGTGGGCTCGTATCCCTTGATGTATGGAACAGAGCGGATAACGCTCGATTCGCACGGTACAGCAGGGGGAAGTAATCCAGTGGATAGATCGACGCGTTTTACGACAATATCGTTTAATTGTGGCAGCGCCAGATCCGTTAAGGGTAATTTTTTCATCACATTCGCCCAGAGATTTAATGCGCCCGATGAGCCCGTTAAACCGGTGGGTTTATTGTCATCCCGTCCTACCCAAGCGACGGTGGTGTAATTGCCAGTGAAGCCTGCAAACCAGCTGTCACGGTAGCCATTGGTGGTTCCTGTTTTAGCACCCAGTTTGGTTTTGATGCCATGTTGCCAGCGCACGCGACCGGCTGTTCCGGAGTCTGGAATCTCCATCATAGCTGTATTAATAAGGTAACTTGCTGCAGAATCGGCGGCCTGTGATGGGGCAACTTCATTTCGAGCAAGGGTTCGTCCATCCATCGTGGTCACTTCGCGAATGGTATTAAGCGGCATACGGTAGCCCATATTCGCAAGCGTTGAGTAAATTTGAGAGACTTCAAGCGGCGACATCTCAACTGATCCAAGTGATAGCGCTGGAACGGCTGAGATCGGTTTTGCCGGATCAATCCCCATACGATAGAGAAGATCCACCACGTTTTCTTCCCCAACGCTCATCCCTAAGCGCACGGTGGGAATATTGTATGATTTTGCCAGTGCCGTCATCAGCGGAACCCAGCCATGGAGGCGTCTATCAACGTTATTTGGTGCCCAAACTTTACCGTTATCACGAATCTCTAAAGGCGTCTCATCATCTAAAAACGTCGTTAGTGAGAAACGGGTCGGTTCCTCAAGGGCTTTAAGATAGACAAAGGGTTTAATGAGCGATCCAATTTGACGTTGAGCCTGTACCGCGCGGTTAAATCCAACTTCTCGCGGATTACGGTCGCCGACAATGGCAGCAATCTCACCGGTCTGATTTTTCGCAATAACGAGTGCCCCTTGAAGTGTGCCTTCAGGGTGACGTTTCTCTTTTTCAAGGACGGGCAGGGTGTCGATCAGCGCTTTTTCAGCATATTCTTGAATGGTCGGATCGAATGAAGTGAAAATCTTGAGGCCGCCACTCGTTAAATCGTCATTGCTGTAGAGGCTTTTCAGCTCTTTAAAGACAACGTCAATGTACGCCGGGTATTTAGTGTTGCTCGATACCGGTTTTTTGATGATATCAAGGGGAGATGCTTTAACGATCTCGCCATCTTCTTGAGAAATAAGGTTTTGCTCCACAAGCACATCGATCACAAGATTGCGGCGTTTTAGCGCGGTCTCTGGATTTCGGCGCGGATTGTAACGGGTTGGGCTTGGAATGACGCCAACGAGCGTCGCGATCTCACTTAAGGTGAGGTCAGCAATTGGTTTTCCGAAGAAAAATTCACTTGCAAGGCCAAATCCGTGAATCGCACGATCGCCATCTTGCGCAAGATAGATCTCATTAATATAGGCTTCGATAATTTCATCTTTATCAAAACGCCAATCGAGCACGATCGAATAGAACATCTCTTTAATTTTACGATCAAGGGTCTGTTCGCTGGTTAAAAAGTAGTTTTTAATGAGCTGCTGAGTCAGCGTTGAGCCCCCCTGAACGGTGTGGCCAGCTTTGGCGTTCGCAATCATCGCGCGGATAATCGCTTTAGGATTGATCCCGTGATGGCTGTAGAACTGACGGTCTTCCATCGCAATGAGTGAATCGATTAAAATTTGTGGAATCTCTTCCCGTTTTAATAAAATTCGGTCTTCATTGTGCGCCGGATAGATCGACGCGATAATCATCGGCTCAATGCGTAAAAGGGCGATGGCGTCATTTGACTCACTATTTTTCACCCCGGTGATACGATTTTTCTCTTTATTAAAGGTGATTGTCACTTTTTGCGAGGGCTCAAATCCATCACTGTAACTAAAGTGACGAGTAAACACATCAAGCTCATTGTCGCGAATACGATAGGTTCCCGGCTGATTGAGCCGTTTTTCAGGGCGATAGAGAATATCGTCGAGCTCTTTTTCGACATCTTTTAAGCTAACGCGCGCGCCTTCAAACACTTCAAGCGGGCGTGCATAGACTCGCGCAGGCTGTGCCCAGCTACGATTTTTAAATTGAGGCGTAACCTCTTGGTCTGCCTGTTGAACATAGTATCCAAAGATCGGAAGAGCGAGCAGTGCCAGCCCTAAAACAAGATAGATACAAAGTCTAAGCAAATAGCGAACGGCTCGATTAATTTTCGCGCCAAACGTTAATCGGGTAGGGGTGAATTTCATATTATTTTCTAATTTTACGTAAAATATACTCTCAAACAGACGATTAGACTGTTCGAAATACGGGGTCATTATATAAGATAATCGGTGTAATGAGAAATAATGTTTTTCCATAGAAACGTTATCTTCGCTAAAATAGTTGTGTATAATAAAAAGCTCTTAATTCATTGAGGAAATAAAGTAATCGATGGCAGATGATAGTAGTAAGAAGAGTGAGTCGTGGCTGAGGCGCTTAGGCTTTGATAAAGGAGATGATTTAACCCTCTCCTCTCTGGTAGAGAAGTGCGAGAAATTGCATGAAGCTGGGCTCCTTGGTGAAGACTCTGCACGGATGATCAAAGCGATTGTTCAAAGCTCTGATCTTATTGTTCGCGATATCATGGTTCCGCGGGCGAAAATGGTGATGCTCTCCATTGACGAGCCATTTTCTGAAATGCTCGCAAAGATCATTAAATCCGGTCACTCCCGTTTTCCCGTTCTGTCGGAAAATCATGAAGAGATTATGGGGCTCCTGCTCTCTAAAGATCTCCTCCCTCATGTGGGTGAAACCGATATCGATATCTATCCCCTCATTCGTCCCGTTGAATATGTGCCTGAGGGTAAATTTGTGGCGGCGCTGATTAATGATTTCCGCGCTAAGCGTTCGCACCTTGCTCTTGTGGTTGATGAATATGGCTCGGTTTCGGGGTTGATTACCATTGAAGATCTTATTGAGCAGATTGTCGGCCAGATCGATGATGAGCACGATATCACCCAAAGTGATGAGGTCTTTATTAAAAAGCTTGACGATGGGCGCTATATTATCAACGCGCTGATTTCGCTCAAAGAGTTTAATGAATATTTCGAAGTGGATTTCGATACGGAAGATGTTGAGACAATTAGTGGTCTTTTGATGCAACAATTTGGCTCGCTTCCGAAAGAGGGTGACCTCATTGAGATCGATCATTTCGCTTTTGAAGTGCTTCCATTTGAGGGAAATTACCTTAATTATGTGGAGCTTACGATCAAGGCGGATGAGTGATCAATCTTTCATCAATCAATTTGTTTGACAACTTTGAAAATCACGCTATAATGTGAATCCTTAATTCCTCGATAGCTCAGTTGGTAGTAGCACTTGACTGTTAATCAAGGGGTCCCTGGTTCGAGCCCAGGTCGAGGAGCCAGACCTAAAAGCCTAGTAAGAGAAATCTCACTAGGCTTTTTTCTTGTCTAAAATTTCCTTGCCGGCATTTTTTTTGCGATATCATAACGCTATGTCAGATTGAAAAGGAAAGGTTTGATGAGAAAGAGGGTTCAGCGCTGGGGTACTGTGTGCATCTTGTCATTTATGGCGTTTGGTACACTTAGCCATGTGGCCACAAGTGCGCCTGAAACGAGCACTCAACGGCTGTCGATTTTGGCGTCCACCAGCTCGAATATGAATCAGCAACTCACCGATTTTATCTGTCTGAGTTATGAGCTCGAGCATCCCTTTAATGAGTGTCATGTTGAGATCGCGACCGAACCCATTTCACGGAAAACCTTGCCCACGCTTCAGCAATACGATTTCATTATCCTCTCTGAACAGGTCTATAACGCCCATCTAACGCGGGATTTTGAGCTCCTATTTCCGCTCTATGAAAAATCATTTACCGCCATTGCCCGGACTGATCGGGAAGGTTTTTCCGGGATTTTCAATCGCGATAATACCTTTGGTGTTCTTGATAAAGAGGACCAGTTTGAGCGGGTCGGTGATGTCTTTAACGCTGCCGGGCTTCCCATGCATTCCGTTAAAATTGATAAACTCTCGAGTGATGAATTAGCAGAGGATTTCTGCCATTTTGATCTTGATGTGGTCTTTGTGATGGGGACGCATCCTGACCCACTCGTGCGAAAGCTCAATACGCTCTGCGATGGGCAAATTGTGCCGATTGCGAGCGATCTTCCACCCAACTTTTTTCAGCGCAATCGCTATCTCTATAAAGCAATTATCGATTCTGATTTTTATTGGCGTACCGCTTCAAATCTTGAAACCTTGAGCGAGCGTTATTATCTCGCCTATAATCGTAAACACAGCGCGCAGAGCCGCGATAAAAAAGCACTCGGGCAGTTCTTTAAACATTTCTTTAGTGAAGTGAAAGCCGATTCCCGTGCGGAGAAAGGTCTCTTAACGGTGCTGAAAAAACATCGCCAAAACTCTCAAAGTGAATTGAGCGAGCGGGGCAAATGGCTGCTTGGGCTCTTTATTCCGAATGAAACCATTGTGACCGATATCGATTTTGAGGAAACGGATAGCATTGACCCAGAAGCGCTTAAATCCCTTGATTTTGAAACACCGCTCGATGAGGAATGACTCTGAGTCTAAACGTTTGTCCAGACGCTTTTTCTAAACGTCTTCCTGTAAAAACGCGCTGACTTTGGCGAGAGCCTCACCTTTATAATCATTTCCCGCTACTTCAATGGTGGTGAGATTCTCTTCACGGCGTAGCCACGTGCGCTGGCGTTTGGCATATTGGCGCGTTGCAATAATCGCGAGTTCCACCGCCTCGTCTAACGTATGATCGCCCAAAAGATGCTCGTAGATTTGACGATAGCCCACGGCGCGCATGCTTGGATAATCAAGATTGAGTTCTGGGTAGGTTTTCATCAGCGTTTCCACCTCCGCAACGAGTCCCATCTCAATCATCTCTTTATAACGCTCCGCAATGAGCGCGTTTCGCCACGTTACATCCGAATTTGAGAGCGCCAATTTTAACGCAGGATAGGGCAGCGCCTCTTTTTTCGGCAATGACCAAAAATGTGTCAGCGTTTGGCCTGAAGCTCGATAGACAGAGAGCGCCCGCATAATGCGTTGGCTATCGTTAGGATTTAACCGTTTTGCACTCTCAGGATCGACTTTTTCGAGCTCTTGGTGGAGATAGTCAGAACCGTGAGTATCGAGGGTTTGTTGCAATTCATTTAAAATCGCGTCCGGCGTTTGTGGAATCGGAGAGATTCCTTCTAACAGCGTTTGAAAATAGAGGAACGTCCCGCCCACTAGAAGCGGAATTTTCCCCTCGCTAAAGGCATATTCAATCTCACGCGTTGCATCGAGCCTAAATTGCGCCGCCGAATAGCGCTCAAGGGGATTGATGATATCCACAAGGGCGTGGGGATAGCGTTCGAGCGTGGTTTTATCGGGCTTTGCCGTCCCAATATCCATCCCTTTATAGATAAGTGCCGAGTCAACGGATATAATATGGAGCGGCAGATGATCTGCGAGAAAGAGTGCCGTGCTCGTTTTGCCCGAAGCGGTCGGGCCCATTAGACAAATCACTTTTTTATGCATAGTTTGATGGTGCGCGGTTTTGACTGAATGAAAAGGGATAGTATAGCGTAATGAAGCGATATTGGACGAATTTGAGTGACCTCCAAGCGGCCGGAATGATCGAATTGATTGAGCCATTAGCTGAGGTTGAGAAGAATTTTCAGACAAAGATCGGTCCTCCCTTACAAGCGCAGATCGCCTCGTTTTCAGAGGATGACACCGCGTATCGCGCGCTCACTCGCCAATTTGTTCCCGCCATTGAGGAAAAAACCATTTTACCGCGAGAGCTTGACGATCCTATCGGGGATCATCGCCATTCGCCGGTGGAAGGGGTGGTGCACCGTTATCCTGATCGTGCGCTTTTGAAAGTGACGCAGCTCTGCGAGGTTTATTGTCGATTTTGTTTCCGTAAAGAGATGATCGGTCATAAGGGTGAGAATTTATCACAAGCGGAACTCGATGCGGCTTATCACTATTTTGAATCTCATCCCGAGGTGCGCGAAGTGATCTTAACCGGCGGGGATCCGATGATTTTATCCAATCGCCGTTTAATGACGATTATGCGCCGTCTTGCGGAGATTCCTCATATTAAAGTCATTCGAATTCATACTCGCATTCCGATCTTAAATCCTGAGCGGGTTGACCGTGAGCTCGTCGAATTTTTAAAGTCGCTCCGGACGGAAAAAGGGGTGCAGATTTTAGTGGTCATTCACGCCAATCACGCAGCAGAGTTTAGTGAATCGGCGCGGGAGGCGATAAATTGCCTACTCGATCATCGGGTGATGCTGATTTCTCAATCGGTGATGCTAAAAGGGGTGAATGATAATTTTAAAGCGCTGTCGGAGCTGATGTACACTCTCGTTGATTTTGGCATTAAACCGTATTATCTCCACCAGATGGATTTAGCACGCGGAACGAGCCATTTTGTGGTGGAAGAAGCTCGCGCGATTGCGCTCATTCACGAGCTACGGGAAAAGGTCTCGGGCATTTGTGTGCCTCATCTTATTCAAGAAATCCCGGCAGGAGAAGGTAAAAAAGCACTCTATTAGGAGTGCTTTTTAAAATGTTAATTGGTGTTCTTATAAATTTTGTAAAATTCGGCGCGCTTCATCGCCAATTTTCCGTTGAGAAAATCCAAGTTTAAAGCGTGATCCGCCATATTGCGTCCACAAAACGCCGGAGCGAATGCCCGCAAGCAGAATTGCACGAATGCGATTTTGCACATCGGTTTGACGCAAAATATCTTTTTCGCCACGAATCATCACCCGAGGCAAAAGATGGCTAATAGTTTGGGTATAAAGATCGGCAATTGCCGCTAAAATCGTATTATCGGTGATCTCAAAAAAGTTAAGTCGCCCCTTAATATCTTCAATGCCGCGGCTAATAATTTGGCAATAATCACCGCGATCTAACAGCGGAGAAGGGAGATGAACCATGCTCGCAAAATATTCCTGCACATAGCGCGATTGGGTGGCAACGCCCCGTTCGAGCAGCTCTAATCCCATGGTCAAATCGGCAGGATCGGCATAGATATCGCGAATCGTATCAGGTTCGGTCACCAAAATACTCTCAAGAAGGGCGCGTTGCTCGGCATCAGGGGCACTGCCACGCGTCGCTAATTGATCGGCAATGGCCGCCGCTTGGGCAACCCCCGCGAGAGCGATGGTCTGTTTGGAAAAAAGGGATAAATTGCTCGTTGCCATAGATTAAATTCTTACAAAATTAGACGTTAAAAAAGAATAAACTGCTCGGTTATCATAGCAAATTAGCCTTCCCCGTACAGATTATTTCCCGTGTTTCGATTAGCTCATGCTCGCGTGAAAGATATCATAAAGAAAGATTCCGGCAATGATCAATAGCGCCAGCTTAAAGAGCACCACAATCGGGCGCGAGCCCCTTTTGGGCTTTTTAAATAGATAAAATAACAGGTCAACCAGCAAGAGCTTTTGTAAAAGATTCCATTCATCGTTGGAATTATCATCATCAAAATTGCTCATGCGCCATCCTTTCGTGTTATCAATCCATCTACAAACCCCAAGGGCGTTAAGTGATTGTACGAGATTGGAAAAGATATGCAATAGCCCATATCCCATTAGAAAACGCGCTGTTATTTATTGTGGTAAGAGGTTTGCCATGCTACATTTTTTGGGAGTTCTACTAAATGGAGTTGAAACTATATCAACAGCTATTTCCAATTTGTAGGCGCAACTTTTCATTGATCAATATTTATTTAAATATCCACAATAGGAGGGCAATCAAGGCTGAGTTAATAAAAGTCGATTGTAATTCCTTTTTTTTAAAGGTCATTTAAAAGTAGAAGGTTCTTTATGGCTTATTAAGCGTTGTTAATACCTAAGAAATAGATACAACCAAATTAAATGCTTGTAAAAGAGAGGATTTTTTATAGCATTCAACTTTAAAAAAACATACAATCATCTTTATTAAGATAATAGATAAAAAATTATGGAGTTATTTTGAAAAATGAAAAAGTTTGGAAACTCTCATGGGTTTCATATGTAAAGGCCTTCTTCTTTTTGCCATTGGGCACTATTTTCATAGCATTCATTTTGATGATTATTTTTAGTTTCGCACTAGCGTTTATTTCAGGTTATTTGTCACCCGAAACGATCGCAAGTATGGAGAATTTACCAACAAGATTGGGTGTGAGTGAGAATATGATTGTAGTTTATATTGGTCTAGTCGTTTGGAGTATTGTTACAGTTATTAGTGGGATTTTTGTTTTCTTTTCCATGCGCAAGATTATGTTTTATTATGATAATGAGGGAGTGTGGTTTTCTTCAGGCATTCTTCCATGGAGGAAGGGTGTCAATGGTATTAAATGGCGTGATTTAGATGAGGCTTTATATTCATCAGGCTTTTTAGGTTGGGCATTCAACTCATATTACGTGGTAATTTCACATCGATTCACTAAAGGCGTAGAAATTAGTATGAAAGATATTAAGTACGGCAATATCTTTGTGCAAGAAGTAAATGAGGCACACCAAAAACACATTGAAAATAATCATTTAGATGTTTGATTTATATGAGATTATAAAAAGCTTCAGTACTCATAGTGCCATCACATAATATTTTTGATATAAAAAGATAGATTGATCTAATTTAGCTCTCTATAAAACTAGCTAATCAATATCTAACAATTCAGAGTCTACCACGTTAAAATTCCGGAAAACCCATTTCCAGATAGCAAAAAGCCCGCTGTTTAGCGGGCTTTCAGACTGTGTGATGGTGCCTAGGGCCGGAATCGAACCGGCACGACCGTAATAAGGGTCGGCAGATTTTAAGTCTGCTGCGTCTACCAATTTCGCCACCCAGGCAATCTATGTGTGTCGTTAGTAGAGTTGAGATAATACACGCTCCTTTTTTGAAATGCAAGCGTTGATTAATCTTTAATCATACTTTTTCGTGTCAGACTTTTGTTATGCGGATAAACTACTATAATGAGTTAACCGAATCACGCGATCAAAGAGGCTATTGAATGACCCTAAATCAGAATCATATTGTGCTCGATACTGTCTTTAATTTTCGAACGCTCAGCGGCATTAAAACCCGCGATAATGCACGAGTTAAGCCAGGTAAGCTATTCCGCAGTGCAACCCTTGATTTTGCATCGAATGAGGATCTTCAAACTATCCATAATTATAATATCGATCGGGTGGTGGATTTTCGTTCAAAAGGGGAAAAAATTAAGTCGCCGTTAGAGCGTTTAAATGCTCTTTTTAACCGTTCCGAGCTTGAGATTGATGTGGGCGATTTCTTCAGTGAAAAACGGCTTGAGGCGATCCGTAATCTCGATATTAAGGCCGCCAATGAGATGTTCCATCTCCTTTATAAAAGCTTTCCCAATGATTATCCGGCCGTTTATCGTCGTCTTTTTAATTATCTTGAGGCGGGCGAAACGCTGATCTACCACTGCAGTGCGGGCAAAGATCGCACCGGCATGGCGAGCTACCTTATTTTATCAGCGCTCAATGTTGATGAGGATACGATTATGGAGAATTATCTTGAATCTAACCTCTATGTCGATCGGCTCTATCGCGCGTTTAAGAGCGATATTCAAGAATCGGGCATTGCGCCTGAATTTTATCGCGAGCTCCAATTTGTGAAGCCGGATTATCTGCTTACTGCGGAAAAAGAGATTATCGAAAATCATGGCGGTATCGAGCATTTTCTTCGCGACGAGATGAAGGTGGATTTCGATAAAATCCGTGATGCGTATCTGGATTAGTCTATCTTAATTCGTCTGCCGACTCGCTCGTGATGGTTCGGGGCGTGAGAGCAGTACAATGGAGATGAAAATCGCGATCAGCCCGATGATCCCTAAACCGGTTAAACGCTCTCCAACTACAATAATGGCAAGTAATGTCGCGACAAATGGCTCAAAGAGCGTGAGCGTGACAGCGCGGCTTGTTGAGATGGTTTGCAGCCCAAAGGCAAAGAGTAGATAGCCGAGAAACATCGGCACCAACACCATATAGAGTGCAACGGCGGTATTGATTCCATGATCGAAAAAGCCGCTTCCCGTTATTAGGGCGAGCGGAATTAACAGCATAGCGCTCAATCCAAAGAGTGATCCCATCGCCGCTTTTGAATGAACGCCGGCGGTGATGAGCTGTTTGGCGATCCACGAATAGAGTGCATAGGTGAAACCGGCGAGCACTCCAAGGCTAATGCCGATGATTTTATCAAGATCGCTTCGCATAAAGGTCTCTGTTGCGGGCGCTTTTGCAAGGGCTAATAAGGTGATGCCCAAAATACCGATCAGACTGCTGATGAGCCAGAGTTTCGAGAGCGGCTTTTTCTCAAATACAATCTCAAAAAGTGCTGAAAAAAGAGGTGCAATGCCGATGGATACTACAGTGCCGATCGTCACGCCCGCAAAATACATGGAAGAGTAAAAGGCGAGCGGATAGGTCGCGACTGAGAGCATGCCAAGAAATAAAAACCAAGGGTGCTGTCGTAAGACGTTCCTACTTTTTTTGATGGCGGGATAGGCAAGAATTGCTTGTAATAATCCCCCACCACCCGTTGCAATTGCGCCGATGGTAAGCGGGCTTAGCTCAATGCCAAACGAGGCAGCCGTTCCCGTTGTTCCCCATAAAATAGACGCCACTAAAATGGCCCAAATGCCGAGGCGAATATCAAGTGCGCGGGTGGGGGCGATTGCGGTCGTTTTAGCCATAGAAATCCTTATTGTTGATCAGCGATTAAGAGCGTTTAAGCGTTTTAATTTCGGCGAGGAGGCTTGCGGCGATCTCCCGGGCTTCGTGAGTTTTATCGCTTTTGCATTCAAGACCGGCGCGCATAATAGCGCCTTCCAATAAAAAGGAGAGGTGTTTTGCGAGTAATTGGGCACGCTCGGAGTCATGGGTGAGCTCAAAAAGCGCCTCAAAGATCATTGTTTCGATCGATTCTTTATGTCGGCGCACGGTCTCACGCTCAAGGCTTCCCGCAGGAAATTCCGCCGCCGCATTTAAAAGGCCGCACCCACGAAATCCATTCTCATAATCCCATCTTGCGTGATCTTCATACGCATCAAATATCGCTAAAATTCGTTCGCTTGGGGAGGAGGAATTATTGAGCATCAGGCGTTTTTCATACAGATCGAGCCATTCGTTGTGGCGCGCCTCTAAATAGGCGGCAACGAGCGCGGATTTTGATTCAAAATTATTATAGAGTGACATTTTAGCAACGCCCGCACGTTCGGTAATCGCTTGGATTCCGGTCGCGGTGATGCCTTGATTGTAAAAGAGGATTGCGGCGGCTTCGAGGAGTTTTTCTTTGGTGGAGCGTTTGGTGGTCATGGTTAAATTAGGTCAATCGGTATAAATAATGAATTTGATTATAGACCAGTCGGTATAAAAAGTCGATCCATTTGATTTTATAGACAAATATCGTCATGATGAGCGGTCAACCTGATGGGTAACCATTTGAATTAATGACAGTTTTCAGCTTGAATATTTAATTAGACGATCCATCAGGCAATCCATACAACGATCAATCAAACGAAAAAGGAGCGAATCATGTCAGTTGCGGTGATCTATACGCGGGCGCAAAATGCCCTCAATGCCCCGAGTGTGCGGGCAGAGGTTCATATTAGTAATGGGCTACCGGCGTTTGCGATTGTGGGCATGCCGGAAACGGCGGTGAAAGAGAGTAAAGATCGGGTGCGTGCGGCGATCATTAATTCCGGTTTTGAGTTCCCGAATCGTAAAATCACCGTCAATTTATCGCCGGCAGATCTACCAAAAGAGGGGGGCCGTTACGATCTTCCTATTGCGCTTGGGGTTTTGTCAGCATCGGGGCAGCTCGATACGTCGCGCCTTAAGGAGACCGATGTGGTCGGAGAGCTTGCCTTAACCGGCGAATTACGGCCGATTGCAGGATTATTGCCGACGGCGATCCAATCGATGCAGTTATCGCGCGCACTGATTTTGCCCTATCAGGAATCCGATGAGGTGAGTTTTTTAGAATACGATGCCTTTTTCACCGCCGAAACTTTGCGGGATGTGGTGTATTATCTCAATGATCAAGAGGGGAATGTGGCGCTGATGCCCCCGAAAGAATTTACCAAAGAGCGGGTGATGGAGTGGCGTGATTTTGCCGAAGTTCGCGGGCAACATTTTGCCAAAAGGGCGCTCGAAATTGCCGCCGCAGGCGGGCATAACATCTTATTAATGGGGCCGCCCGGGACGGGGAAAACCATGCTTGCGTCCCGTTTTTCCGGCATTTTACCGGAGATGAATCGGGAAGAAGCGGTGGAAAGTGCGATGATTGCCTCCATCAGTCGGCAGGGTTTTAATGCTGAAGATTACGGCGTTCGTCCCTTTAGAGCGCCGCATCATACCGCCTCATCGGTTGCGCTCGTCGGAGGTGGT
>JAAZCI010000277.1 GCA_012513365.1 Lysobacteraceae bacterium | reverse complement strand
GACGAGAACCACTCCGATTGTCGCGACGATTTTCACCGCGCTCGTTACGATTTGATCCGGCATTGCGGGAAGATTTTGGTTTATCAAAACTCATTAGTTAAATACCTCGCCATCGACATCGTTCCCTTGGAGAAACTGCTCTGTTTCCATGCGGCGACGACCGGCGGCTTGAATGGTTAAAATTTCTAAAACGCCATCAGACGCTTTAACAAAAAGACGCTTATTGATGACACATAACGTGCCTGCGGTTGCAGAGGTAAGCGCTGAGAGATCGACCCCATCATCACTTTCGGCAAATCGCACATCAAATACCTTAACAAGCGATTCCCCTAAGTAGGTAAACGCACCAGGAACCGGATTAAAGGCATGAATTTTACGCAGTAAGGTTTCACGTGATTCAGTCCAATCAATCTTCGCCTCCTCACGGCTAATTTTTTCAGCGTAGGTAACACCCTCATTCGGTTGAGGTGTCGGCGATTTCTTACCTTCAATTACCTCAGGGATAGTCTTTAATAATAGCTCGACACCCATCTCTTTAAGCGCATCGTGAAGCGTGCCCGTTGTCATCTCATCGGTAATCTCAATGCTCGCTTCGCTCCACACATCGCCCGTATCAAGGCCAACATCCATCTGCATAATGCCGACGCCGGTTTTCGCATCCCCCGCTTCGATCGCGCGATGAATCGGTGCTGCCCCACGCCAGCGTGGAAGGAGCGATGCGTGAATATTCAGACAGCCATATTTCGGCGCCTCTAAAATCGCTTTCGGCAGGATAATTCCATAGGCAACCACCACCATCAAATCAGCATTAAAGGCTTTAAATTCTTCAATATCCGCTTCATTTCTGAAATTTAACGGTTGCACTACGGGGATATTATGAGTCTCAGCCACGGCTTTGATCGGCGTTACCTGAACTTTTTTCCCGCGTCCTCGAGGGCGATCGGGCTGCGTGTAAACCGCAACCACCTCGATCTCAGGGCTATTGATCAGCGCTTCTAACGTTGGAACGGAAAAATCGGGGGTTCCCGCAAAAATGACTCGTATACTCATGCTATCCTTTTCAAACAGGTCTTTCATTGGCACCTATTTAGGCCATTTGAAAGAAAAACTAAAATTCTAAAACTAAAAACGCCATCGACCCCATCAGAACGGCTTCTCTGATTTCGCGCTGGCGTAGGCACATTTCAATGCGCTTATTATGCGTTAACCGCTTCTTTCTCTTTCTCAAGATCACGCAGGTGGCGAGCCAATTTTTTAAGCACGCGCTCTTGCTTTAATCGAGAGAGATAATCGATAAATAAAATCCCATCAAG
This sequence comes from Lysobacteraceae bacterium, assembly GCA_012513365.1. Lineage (GTDB taxonomy): Bacteria > Pseudomonadota > Gammaproteobacteria > Cardiobacteriales > Wohlfahrtiimonadaceae > CALZBJ01. Next base: position 3,162 of record JAAZCI010000277.1, on the reverse strand, counting down.
ATGATCAATTTCATGCTGAATACAGCGAGCTAAAAGATCGTCCGCTACGAGCTCAAAAAACTCGCCGGTTACATCTTGGGCACGGACTTTGATTTTCGCCGCACGGGGAATCGGGCCACTATACATGCTCGGAAGTGATAAACACCCCTCTTCGCATTCTAAGGACTCATCGGTCGCTTCAATAATCTCAGGATTCACAAAGACGATCGGCTCATTGCGCTCTTCAGAAACATCGACTACAATCACGCGACGAAGCTCATTGACTTGGTTTGCCGCTAAACCGATCCCTTTTTCCGCATACATCGTTTCTAACATATTGTCTGCAAAGGTTTTTAACTCGTCGTTAAATTCCGTCACCGGCTGTGCTACTTCTCTAAGTGTCTGATGTGGTACAGTAATAACTGTTAATTTTGACATATTTAAACTTAATTCCATTAAAAAAACTGATCTGGGGCACTAAAAAATGATTTAGTACAAAAACCGCCTCCATTTTATACTAAAAACGAGATTCTTTGCTCTCTATGTAGTATAAATACACTTACATTTATGATATCTTACAACAATTTTAAGAGTGCAACTAAGGAATAAATTTTGGCTATGAATATTCGAGTTCTTTTTATTTCGTTAGTGCTTTTGCTATCTTCCTTTGCATCAGCATTAACCATTAAGTCCAACGCGCCGACCACCTATACGGTTGTAAAAGGCGATACTCTTTGGGATATTTCCGGGATGTACCTTAACGAACCGTGGCGCTGGGGTGAAATTTGGAAAAGTAACCCACAGATTAAAAACCCACATCTTATCTACCCTGGCGATGTGATTTCATTCCAAAATGGACGCCTATCAATCACGCGCTCAAAAGGCGGTATGCGCCATGTTAAACTCAGCCCTGAAATGAAAGAAGTGCCGATCGATTTAGGCATTCCTGTGGTGAGCTACAACAAAATTAAATCGTCCCTATTGCACATTAAAGTAATTACCGATGCCGAAGTAAAAGCGCTTCCCTATGTCATCGCTTCTGAAAACAATCGTTTAATCGCGCTTCAAAACCAACGTGTCTATATCAACAAACCACTTAAAACCGGCGTAACCTATGATGTATACGAACGCGGTGAAACCCATAAAGCGGTTCGTGGCGCGCAAAACCGTAAAGGTAAAGACCGGACTGTTGAACTTGGAACAGAGATCATTAAAGTGGGAGAAGTTGTAATCGAACGTATCGATCCATCAGGCGAGACCTCAACGGGGATCGTTAAATCACTCAATCGTCGCGGCATCAATCCAGGTAACTGGTTAATTGAAAAACCCGCTGCCGGCGTTGATTTCTTCTTTGAGCCAAAACCTGCGCCTCATGGGGTTGCAGCTGAAATCATCAACCTTCCAAACGCATTCCAAAATGCAAGCAAGCGTTACACTGTTCTATTAGATCGTGGCATGGATGCTGGCCTTGAGCGCGGACACACCCTACTTATTCAAAGTAATGAGAAGTATGTAAACGATCCGCACACCGGCGAAAAAGTCAAACTTCCATCAGAAGCGCTCGGCACCATTATGATCTATGAAGTATTTGACCAAACAAGCCTTGGATTAGTAATGGATGCAAAAGATCGCATCAAACTTGGCAACATGGCGGTCACTCCATTTTCTGGAAAATACGCAAAATAATTGATGGTTCTCGGAATCGTCTAAAAATCGCACAAGGGCATCGTTTGATGCCCTTTTTGCTAAGCTCGCCTAACATAGATCAAGCACAACTCTTGCTTTTATACGCAATATCCTTTAATAATTTTATATTAGGTATGCCTATGAAACTCTGCAGCAAGCAGAACCGAGCACTCAACCAAAAACAATGACAAATAGGAGTGATTATGCATTCACTGGTGATCAATTGCGGCAGCTCTTCTCTAAAGTTTGCCCTAATCAAAGCCTCAACCAATGAGACTATTTTAGAGGGCGTCGCTGAACCATTAGGCTCTGACTACGCTAAGATCGTCGTAAAATATCATGGCGAAAAGTTTGAAGAATCCCTCGTTGAAGTCGATCACTTCGGCGCGGCAAAGAAAATGTTTACTTACTTGCAAGAGTTTGGGCTCTCTGGAAAAATTGATGCGGTCGGCCACCGCGTTGTCCATGGAGCGGAATATTTTAAATCCTCCGTGTTAATCGACCAAGCAACCTTAGATGCGATCGAGCGTTGTAACCCCCTTGCCCCACTTCATAACCCTGCGAACTTAATCGGCATTAAAGCTGCGATGGAGGTCTTACCCAATCATCCTCATGTCGCCGTTTTCGATACAGCATTCCATCAATCGATGCCAGAAAAAGCCTATCTCTACGGACTGCCGATGGAGATCTATCGCAAATATAATGTTCGCCGTTACGGCTTCCATGGCACAAGCCACCGTTTTATTACCGAACAAGCGGCGATTCGCCTTAATAAGCCGATGGATGAACTCAACATTATTAGCGCACACCTTGGGAATGGCGCCTCCATTGCCGCCGTTAAAGATGGCAAATCCGTCGATACCAGCATGGGTCTTACCCCCCTTGAAGGTTTAGTGATGGGAACGCGCTCAGGATCGATCGACCCGGGACTCTTTAAATATCTTGAGAAAAACCTCAACTACAGTATTGACGAGATTGACCAATTTCTAAATAAAGAGAGTGGCTTACTCGGTCTTTCAGAGCTTTCAAACGACTGCCGCCAACTGCAAGAGCACGCGCAAAAAGGGCATCGTCAAGCCGCGCTCGCACTTGAAATCTTCTCATACCGAATTGCAAAACAGATTGCCGCCTATCTTGTGCCCCTTGAACGGCTCGACGCGCTTGTCTTTACCGGCGGTATCGGGGAAAACTCAAGTTATGTACGTAAACAGGTGATCGATTCGCTCGCCTTTATGCGCTACGAACTCAATGAAGAGGAGAATTTACGCTGTTTTGGTGGTTACGAGGGAACCATCGCCACGAGCCCCGTCTTTGGGGATATTTTAGTGGTCTGTACCGATGAGGAGGGCATGATCGCTCGCGATACGCTCGATATTTTACAAAATGCGGAACTCAAGGAAGCTTAACCTATGAAGACAATTATGATTTCGCCGGTCGGCGCCATTCAAAGCCTGACCTCCATCTCGCTTGCCGTCATTGAATCGCTCAAACAACAAG
>JAAZCI010000276.1 GCA_012513365.1 Lysobacteraceae bacterium | reverse complement strand
TCACCTCTTGGACTTGAACGCCCAGCCAGCCGTGCGTCACTTTCCCGTGGGTCTGAATTTGCGTCACCACATCCATCACAAGATCGATCGGAATGGCAAAACTCACTCCCGCGTAGCTGCCGGTACTGGTATAAATTTGTGAGTTAATACCAATCACTTCCCCCTTAGTATTAAAGAGTGGCCCGCCCGAATTACCGGGATTGATCGCCGCATCGGTTTGAATAAAGGGGGTGTAATGGTCATTGGGAAGATTGCGGCCAAGTGAGCTAATAATCCCTTGCGTCGCCGTATAATCAAGCCCAAATGGTGAACCGACCGCCATTACCCATTGCCCCACTTTAAGCGTTTCAACATCGCCAATTGTCACCTCTTGGAGCGGTGAGTTTTGATCAAGCGCGACTTTAAGCACCGCAACATCTGAGCGCTCATCTTGCCCAATCAGCTCCGCTTTCGCTTCACGGCGATCAAAGAAATGGACGGTAATATCGTCGGCCTTTTCGACAACGTGAGCATTGGTCACAATAATTCCGGCCTCACTGTCGATAATAAAGCCCGATCCCGCACCGCGCACAATGCGCTCTTGCTCTTTAGGCGTATTATTTGGCGTTCCAAAGAAAAAGCTAAAGGGATCATCCTCTCCAAAGGGAGAACCAAAGGGCGAGGGGCCAAATGGAAAACCATCAAAGGGGGAGCGAATTTGGACTTTTTCTGTCCCTTCGGTGGTAATGCTCACAATGGCCGCCTTATTCTCTTCAAATAAGAGGCTCCAATCGGGCGGTCTGTTATCCGCACTCGCAACCTCTGTGAACGTTAAAAATGTCATGATTACCCATGCAAAAGGTAACCATGCTTGCTTTAATTTACGCATAGAAAAGTCTCCTTTTTGTGTAATAACCCTAATACTCTATATGGCGGCTTGTAAATTATTTTCAAGATTTTCGCCAAAAGGAGCAGATTACTGCCACTCTAAAGGAGTGATAAAACCGGAGCGTAACAACGAATTAAGAGCCCAAAATAAGAGGAGATTATTCCTCTAAAAATTCGGTTAAAATTTGGTTAGCAAACAAAAATCCGCGTTCACTTGCCTGCAATCGATCATTGCGATCCACCAACAATCCCCGCGCTTTTAAGTCCGCTACCCGCGCTTCAATCAGGCTAAAGGGTAAAAAGGTGCGCTCTTCCCAATACTCCACCGGTACGCCCCGTTTTAGTCGAAGGACATTGAGGAAAAATTCAAATAACAGATCCTCTTTTTCCACTTTAGTAATGGTTAACCGTTCAGCTGAGCTCGCTTCAACAAAGGTGCGAGGGTGCTTTTCCATCTGGGTGCGCAATACGTGACGCTCGCCCATCATGGTGATTTTTCCGTGCGCACCGGCACCAATGCCAAGATAATCCCCAAACTCCCAATAATTTGTATTGTGCGCACATTGCGAGCCCTTTTTCGCAAAGGCCGACACCTCATAATGCTCAAATCCCGCCTTTGCCAGGGTCTCATAACCTTCTAGTTGCATCGCTTCAATGGTTTCATCTCGCGGTAATTCAGGCTCATAACGGTAAAAGTAGGTGTTCGGCTCAAGGGTTAATTGATAGTGAGAAATATGCGTCGGATTCATCGCAATCACCCCATTTAGATCCCCCATCGCGCCGGCTAAGCTCTGCCCGGGAAGCCCAAACATCAGATCACAATTAATTTCATCAAATCCGGCCTCATGAGCCGTTTCAATCGCACGTATTGCCTCATCTCGATCATGAATACGCCCGATTTTGGTGAGCTGTTCGTTATTTAAACTCTGCACACCGATCGAAAGACGATTGACCCCAATCTCACGATAGGCCTTAAAGTAGCTTCGATCGACCGTTCCGGGATTCGCTTCCATCGTAATTTCAATATTGGGATCAAAATTAAGATAGGTGCGCAGATCAGAAAAGAGTCGCTCCAATAACTCAGGTGGCATCAAGCTTGGCGTACCGCCCCCGATAAAAATCGAGTGAATATTCCGCCCCCAAATATAGGGTAAAATCGTGACCACATCATTCACCAACCCCTCAATATAGGGCTTGTAGAGCGCTTCATTATTCTTATGCGAATTGAAATCACAATAGGGGCATTTTTGAATGCACCACGGAAAATGAAGATATAAACTTAATGGAATCATAACGCTGCCCAATGAGTAATGAATGAGTGGATGAGAAAGTAAAAGTAGAGCTCGATTATACTATTTTTTCGCGAAATAATTGCTGCCCACAATGCCGATCACGATAATCAGCGCGCCGATTAAATGGTAGCTATAGAGCGTCTCTTTGAGGAAAATCACCCCAGCCAACACCGTCACCACCGAGCTTAAATTATTAAAAACGCCAATTCGCGCCGCTTCCACCCGCGCGACTGCATAGATTGATAAAAACTGGGTAATAAAGGTTGAAAGCACCCCGAGATAGAGCACCGATAGGAGGTAGCGCATCTCAAAAAGAGGCCCAAAATAGAGATGCCATGAGCCGTTAAGCGCATGCGTTCCAAAGGCGAGAAGATTAAAGACGATCGCCCCAATCATCATCATAAAATACATCAAGGTAAAATTGGAAAACTCGTAGCGATATCGGCGTACCAACACGGTGTAGATCGCAGTAGAAAAAGCGGAAAGCAGCGTATAGATAATCCCCTTAATATTAAAGGTAAATCCGCCATTGCCCTTCATAATAATGATATATATCACCCCGCTCACTGAGAGCCCGATAAAAAAGGCCTGCCAAAACGTGACCTTTTCTTTAAGTAACACCCCGGCAAAAATCGCCACCAATACTGGCGTTGTAGCAAAGACAATTCCCGCCTCTGATGAGGAGGTATTGGCGAGCCCGAGCGTTTGAAAGGTGAAAAAGAGTAGCGGATATAAAAGCGATAATGGAATCAGTACCCGAGCGCCCTTTTTCGTCATCGACAACTTCACAAGCCCGAATAAAACCGGAATCGAGGCGGCGCTAAAGGCAAAGGTAAAACGGTGCGCGAGCATATTGAGCGTATCCCCATCCATCAGCGCAATTTTCACAAACATAAATGATAATCCAATAATCACCATCTGAACCAATACGGCAATGTACGCTTTTTGTGTCTCCGTCATCCTTTTCTCCCTCGTCTACCTTCGGCGGCGGTCCATGTTGCCAGCCTTTTTATCATCCGTTTCATTATGAATAAGATCATTAAATACCGCACGAGTATAGCACTCTTTCCGCAAAAGAGGCGCGCTCCCAGGGCGGTTTTATGGCCGTAAACTGAGAGTTAAAATCAAATGAAACACCCCCTTTCATGGTCTAACATGGTAGAATTTAGACCGATCAATATGAACGTTGCGCGAAATAAGGGAGTTATTTTGACAAAATATGAAGCACTGCAAACCTACTTTGGCTACTCAAGTTTTCGTGAGGGTCAAGAGGTGCTCGTAGATGCGATTTTAAGCGGTCAAGATGCCCTCGGGATTATGCCAACAGGGGGTGGGAAATCGCTCTGCTATCAGCTTCCCGCAACGCTTCTGCCCGGCATTACCATTGTGGTCTCGCCGCTTATTTCGCTGATGAAAGATCAGGTCGATGCGCTTAATGAACAAGGCATTCCGGCGACTTTTATCAATAGCTCGCTCACCGAAGAGGCGCTTTCGATTCGAAAACAGGCGATTTTCAATCAAGAATATAAACTCATCTATGTGGCGCCCGAGCGGCTCAATACCTATCTCGTTCGCACCATCGTGAGCCGTATGCATTTGTCGTTAATTGCCATTGATGAGGCGCACTGTATCTCAAAATGGGGCCATGATTTTCGCCCCTCCTATGGGGAGATTATCGATTTTATCTATTCGCTCCCCGTTCGCCCTGTGGTCGCCGCTTTTACCGCAACGGCAACGCCCGAGGTGACCGAAGAGATCCGCTCACTTTTAGGCTTACAGACGCCTGTGGAATCCAATATTGGATTCGATCGCCCGAACCTCACCTATGAGGTGCTTAAGGTGGGCAATAAAATTGGTTATATTCGCGATTTTATTAAAAATAATTACCCCGATGATGCCGGCATTATCTACTGCTCGACGCGCAAAATGTGGAGCAGCTCACCGCGCAACTGATTAAAGAGGGATTTAAAGCGGCTCATTATCACGGCGGGATGGATAGTGCTGCCCGCGATAAGAGTCAATCAGCTTTTTTGCTTGATCAAATTCAGATTATTGTAGCCACCAACGCCTTTGGAATGGGGATTGATAAACCCAATGTTCGCTTTGTGATTCACTATAATATGCCGCAAAATATGGAGGCCTATTATCAAGAAGCGGGCCGTGCAGGACGAGATGGTGAGCCGGCGCACTGTCTTTTAATGTACAACACCCGTGATATTGGCCTGCAAAAATATCTGATCGAAAGCCAAGAGAATCTCGAGCCGGATCGTCGCTCCCTTCTCTATAAAAATTTAAAATATCTTGAAGATTATTGCCATACCGACAAATGTTTACGCTCGGTGATTTTGCGCTATTTTGGTGAAACGGAGATCCCGGATCATTGCAGTAATTGTGGCAATTGCCTCGACTCATCGCCGAATATCGATATCACCGTTGAGGCGCAGAAAATTCTTTCGTGCATTTATCGCGTGCAACAACATGCGGGAAATTCCTATGGCGTTCGCATGATTATCGCAGTTCTGCGGGGCTCAAAAAGCCAAAAAGTGATGGATGCGCGCTTAGATCGCGTATCGACTTACGGCATTATGTCGGAATATAAAGAGACGAGCCTGCGTGAAATGGTGATGACGCTTGTCGCGCGGGGGTATATTGCCCAAACGGTCGAAGAGTATCCGACGCTCTACCTCACTGAAAAAGCGCGCCAGTTACTTCGCGGTGAGGAGAAAATTTATCATAAACAGAATCGCATCGAGCGCCCCGCACCGAAAAAACATCACGCCAAAGAGGATACCTTCGATTACGATAAAACCCTCTTTAACGCGCTTAAAGCACTCCGCCTTGAGATTGCCCAAGAGAAGTCACTGCCGGCCTTTGTGATCTTTAACGATGCAACCCTCAAAGAGATGGCTGCCCGCGCCCCAACGACACCAACACTGCTCCTCACCATCAAAGGCGTTGGTTCAAAAAAAGCCGAGCAATATGGAGAGCAATTTATCCGCGCCATTCAAGCCTATCGTGAACGTACGCTTTAACTTAGCCATAAAAAAGCCCTAACCAAACGCAGTGCTTGGTAGGGCAAATCTCTGATAACTGGGGGAGCAGTTATGAGAGCGAGGGTTTTGGAGAAAACCCTGAGATTTTATTATGCGGTAAATCGGAAAAGTTTAATCTTCATCACCAATTTTTGGGACAATGGTTTTTGCGATTGACTCATCAAGCGCCTCAAATTCAGCCAGTTTAATCGCTTGATAGAGTTCCTCGCGGGTTTGCATATCGCCAAGTTTCTCCTTTTGCGTTCCTGTCGTAAAAATTTCGGTAAAAATACGTTCATAAGCCTTAGCGGCAACGCGGAGCGAGGTAACAGGATAGATCACAATACGACATCCCATCGCCTCATATTCATCTGCCGTATAGTACGGCGTTCGGCCAAATTCCGTCATATTCGCTAAAACCGGCGTATCTCCTAACGCAGTGCAGATTTCACTAAATTCATCTGCTTTTAAAATCGCTTCGGGGAAAATAATATCTGCTCCCGCCTCTACATACGCTTTTGCTCGCGCAATCGCTTCCGGCATGCCTTCAACGGTGCGAGCATCGGTACGTGCCACCACAACTAAACTCGGCGCAACCTCTTTTAATACCGCAATCTTTTGGCACATCTCTTCAACCGATACGAGCTGCTTTCCATTTAGATGACCACATTTCTTCGGCAGTTTTTGATCCTCAATCTGCACCGCGGCAACGCCCGCTTCCACCATTTCACGAGCGGTACGCGCGGCATTTAAAACACCGCCATAACCGGTATCAATGTCCACCAAAATCGGAAGATCGGTCGCGCGGACAATCTCTCGCGCTCGCTCCGCCACCTCCGTTGAGGTAATAATCCCTAAATCAGGCAGCCCTAAACTTGCGGTATACGCGCCCCCTGAAAGATAGAGCGCCTTAAATCCCACTTGCTTTGCGACAATGCCCGCCATCGCATCATGAGCGCCCGGAATTTTAAGGATCGCCCCCTCTTTAACTAGACGCATAAAGGTTTCGCTGAGCGCTTCTTGAGTTGAGGGTCTTGAAATAATCCACCCCATAATCACTCCTTATTACATTTCATTAATCGGATTGAATTCCCTAAATTAAGGGGTCACAAAAAGCTCAACAAACTCGGTTACATCCGTCTTAGCTAAGCGACCATAATCAAAACAAACTGCCTCAATTTGATCTTTTTTAAACGGCGTGTAGTGTGTAAGAAGATTATTACTGAACTTCTCAAGCACCACCGGAATGGCCTCTTTACGGCGGAAACGATGCCCAAGCGGATACTCCACTTCAATTTTCTCAGTTGAGGTACCATCTTTAAAAAAGACCTGCATGGCATTGGCGATCGAGCGTTTATCCGGATCGAGATACTCTTTGGAATAGCGTAAATCCTCCACCACTTCCATCGTGTCGCGGAGCCTGTCAATCACGGGATCAGCCGCTGCCTCATCCTCATAATCTTCCGAGCGCACCGCCCCTTTATAGAGCGCAATCGCTGCAATATATTGCAAACAGTGATCGCGGTCTGCTGCATTTAAAAGCGGGCCGGTTTTATCAATAATGCGAATGGCGGATTCATGCGTATGCAGCACAATTTTATCGATCTCATCGAGACGATCTTTCACCTCATTATGGAGGGTAATGCCACATTCTGCCGCCGTCTGCGCATGGAATTCTGCCGGATAGGGGACTTTAAACAGCACATGTTCCATCACATAGGAATCGAGTTTTCGCGCGAGCGTAATCTCTTTCCCTTCAAATAAAACATCCTGAAATCCCCAAGTCGGCGCCGAAAGCGCAGTGGGATAGCCCATCTCCCCTTTCATCGCCACCATCGCAAGATAAACCCCGCGACTTGTGGCATCGCCTGCCGCCCATGATTTACGCGACCCGGTATTCGGTGCATGACGATAAGTACGCAGGCTCGAATTATCGATCCACGCATTGGAAAGCGCATTGATCACCGTCTCTTTATCGCCACCCAACATATGGGTTACTACCGCGGTCGTCGCGACTTTCACCAAAAGCACATGATCGAGCCCGACGCGATTAAAGGAATTATCCAGCGCAATCACGCCCTGAATCTCATGGGCTTTAATCATCGCCGTGAGCACATCTTTCACCTTTAAGGGCGGTTTACCTTTCGCGATATTTTGCCGGCTCAGATAATCCGCCACCGCTAAAATGCCGCCTAAGTTATCCGACGGATGGCCCCATTCGGCTGCAAGCCAGGTATCGTTATAATCGAGCCAACGAATAATGCAACCAATATTAAAGGCCGCCCGCACCGGATCGAGCACATAATTCGTGCCCGGAACGCGCGCACCATTTAACACAACGGTATCGGGGACAATCGGCCCGAGCATTTTGGTACAGTCAGGGAAGTTGAGCGCTAAAATCCCGCATCCAATCGTATCGAGAAGCACGCTACTCGCAGTTTCATAAGCTTCGTCGCTGGTAATCTCGTGATCGACAACATACTCCGCGATCGTTCTTAAAAGTGCATCCACTTCGCGATTTTCATTGGTTTTAACTTTAACCACCATAAAAAACTCCTTAATTTAATGCGTTTGAATCATTGAATAAACAATCTTTTTAAAGGGTTTGGAGCGAGCTACAGCGCGCCATTTTCCCCATAGGCAGGCCCAATATAATCCGCTCTCGGTCTAAAAATACGGTTATTGGAATGTTGCTCTAAAACGTGTGAACAGAGCCCGACGGTTCGTGCGCAGAAAAAGATCGGAGTATAGAGCTCAACGGGAATCCCAAGCTCCCAATAAACTGGCGCCGCGGGATAATCAAGATTGGGGTAGAGTCCCTTTTCCGCCGCCATAATCTCAGCGCCTTTTTCACACATCTCAAGGTAGGTATCATCCTCTTTAATGCGACATAATTCGCGAAGCGCCTCACGCATTACTAGCGCGCGGGGATCCACTTTTTTCATATAGACCCGATGCCCAAAGCCCATAATTTTGTCTTTATTCGCGAGTCGATTACGAATCATGGTTTCCATCCCTTCTACCGTTTCAGCCTCAAGGAGCATCTCCATCACCGCCTCATTCGCGCCGCCATGAAGGTTACCTTTTAACGAGGCCACCGCCCCAACGAGTGCGCCGTATAGATCGGAGTTTGTTGATGCAATCGATCGTGCGGTAAAGGTGGAGTTTGGCAGTTCATGCTCACTGTATAAAAGGAGCGATTTATCGAAGGTATCGATCTCAAATTGCGTCGGTTTTTTACCGGTAATCATATAGAGAAAGTTTTCGCTATAACCCATCGATGGATCCGGTGGAACGATCGGTTCATCGTGCAGAATATGGTAGCCATTCGCGACGATTGTCGGAATTTTGCCTAAAAGCTCATAGGCTTGTTCACGATTTTTCTCCGGTGAACGATCGTCTAAATCGGTATCGTACCCCGCTAAAATTGAGATGCCCGTCCGCAAAAGGTCCATCGGGTGAGTTGTTTTCGGTAAGAGTTTAAAGATCTCATAGACGCTTTCGGGGAGCTCATAATGCTCTTTCAAACGTGCTTCGACCGCATTTCTCTCGGCCTCCGTTGGGAGTCTTCCTTCAATTAAAAGATGGGCGACATCGAGATACTTCTTCTTCCCTGCGAGCTCAATCAGATCAAATCCTTTGATCAAAATACGACTCTCCACCACATCTAAGTTGGAGATAGAGGTTTGTACTGCAATGATCCCTTCTAAACCGGGCGTGAACTGATTTGTCATGTTAACTTCCTCCGCTAATTGACACTTGAACGTGGCGCATAAACGCCGTGGTGCTACAAATCACCGTCCTCTCTTTTCATTATGGATTTATAATTGATCTTAGTTATTAATGAGATTTCGGGGATTTACATGAAATAAAATTTGAAATCGAATGTGTGAAATGCCTTACCAGTAACCTATTGTTATTTTTATCATCTATTGACTGATTTTTAATCTACCTCAGATATAACACGGCGCTTTTCCCTTTCCCAAATTAAATTTTTTAATCCATTTTTTATTTCTTTTCTTTCAAATTCAGCGTGCTATAGTGATTGTTTGTGCCCCATCAAAATGGGTATCTTCGTTTTTATCCGCTCGTTCGATTCTTCTCGAATCGATACTGGATTTACCCACCTTTACAACTCCGCTCTCACCCCACCCAGCTTTGCTTCTCAATTGCTAAAATTTTGATCTATTTCAATAAAAAATTTTTCTTTTAAATCCGTTTATTTTTTAATTTTTCAAACGTGCCCATTGATTCATAGCGCAATATTCGCCCGCCTTTACATAAATTTCGATAAAATGAAAGGAGATTGCATTACTTTTCTATTCCAAAAAGGAGATCGTCATGAGTACATTTACTGTCTATAATCCCGCAACGGGAGCCGCCATTAAGGACGTTCCGATCGATACCAACGAACAGGTGGAAGCGAAGATTAATGCTGGGTTTGAGGCTTTTTTAGATTGGCGCGATACTACCACTTATGAGCGTGCTGAACTTCTGCATAAATGGGCCGATGCGATCATGGCGGAAAAATCCTCGATTGCGCGTACGATGACCGAAGAAAATGGCAAACCCTTAACCGAATCCTTGGGCGAGGTGAATTACGCGGTGAGCTATATTCGCTGGTATGCGGAAGAGGCTAAACGGCTCTATGGTCGCACGATTCCTGCAGGCTCGCGGGATAAACGTCTCCTTGTAACTCAGCAAGGGATTGGGCTTGTCGCGGCGATTACTCCGTGGAACTTCCCTGCTGCGATGATGACCCGTAAAGCCGCTCCTGCCATTGCTGCAGGATGCGCATTTATCGTCAAACCGGCGGAAGAGACACCGCTTACGACCATTCGCCTGATTGAACTTGCCCATCAAGCCGGCTTTCCGTTTAATTTAATCCAATGCGTCAATGGTGATGGCCCGCGAATTGGCGAGATTTTCACCTCACACGCGCGCATTCGTAAAATCACCTTTACCGGCTCGACACACGTTGGAAAACTCCTGATGAAAAACAGTGCCGACAGCGTGAAACATATCACTATGGAGCTCGGTGGCCACGCGCCGTTTATTATCTGTGAAGATGCCGACATGGATCTTGTGATTCCGCAAGCGATCGCCTCGAAATTCCGTAACGCTGGGCAAACCTGTGTCTGCGCCAATCGCTTTATTGTCCACGCCGCACGCTATGATGAATTTTGTGAGCGTTTTACTGAGGAAGCGGCGAAACTTAATCTTGGCAATGGGCTCGAAAGCGATACCGATATTGGCCCTGTGATCAATCAAAAAGGATACGGCAAAATTATGGATCAGATCGAAGATGCCGTGACTAAAGGGGCAAATGTGCTCCTTGGCGGAAGTGGCATTGCCGATTTTGACAAAGAGACCTTTTTCGTCCGCCCCACTATTTTAGGCGATGTGACGCTTGAGATGGATATTATGCACGAAGAGACCTTTGGCCCTGTGGCGCCGGTCTATCGTTATTATGATCTTGATGATGCGATCGCCATTGCAAACGGCACCCCTTACGGGCTTGCGGCCTACTTCTTTACCGAGGATTATAAACGCGCGCTTAAACTTCATAGAGCGCTCGACTTTGGTATTGTGGGCTGGAATGATGGGCTCCCAAGTACTGCGCAAGCGCCTTTTGGTGGAATGAAAGAGAGCGGCATCGGCCGAGAAGGCGGCGTTGAAGGGATTGAGGCCTATCTTGAAACGAAATACCTCTCCATCGGTGGCCTCACAGAATAATTAAACTCACATAATGCAAAAAGGATCGAGATTTTCATGTTGTTAGCATAGATCTCGATCCTTTTTTAATGTTTTTTAAATCCCCATCATTTCGATACATTGACGGGAATCGCGCCTCGATGACGCAATACTTCGGGGGTAATTTTTAGGATAAAGCCGCGTTTCCCCCCATTAATATAGAGCTCATCGAGATCAAAAATCGTCGATTCCGCATAGATCGGAAGATCAGCGCGAATGCCAAAGGGAGAGGTTCCGCCAAATTCATAGCCGGTCCAACGGTGCGCGTCTTTATACTCTGCCGGTTCTGTTTTTTTAACGCCTGCGACATTGGCAAGCGTTTTGGTATCAACGTGGCAATCGCCATGCATTAACACCATCAGCCCTTTTCGATTTTCATCAATAAAAACTAAGCTTTTAATCACTAAATGCTCATCAACGCCAAGCCAATCGGCGGTGGATTTGGTGCCACTTAAGGTTTTATCGGCATATAAAAACGGCTCAAACGGCTGTTTTTCGCTCTCTAAATAGCGAATACCGGGGGTTTTAGGAAATTTAACTCGGCTCATAATTGAGAAGTTCCTCGTATTAATATCGATTAGAATCGCTCTATTATACGCCGAATGCGGTGCGATTTTTAGCGCTTAGTTCATGGCGCCCCATTTTGATAATCGGCTCTGCCAATACGGCGTATCGATGCGGGTAATTTCTACTTTGCGACCCGTTCCCGGTGCATGAACCATGCGATTATTGCCTACATAAATGCCGGCGTGGGAGACCTGTTTACCATTAATTTTAAAGAAGAGCACATCCCCTTCTGCCGGGCGTTTCGCGACGCTCATATGCGCTTCTTGCTCGCGCGTTGTCCGCGGTAATCCCACATCAATGCCCTGATAGACATGCTGCACTAACCCGCTGCAATCAAACCCGGTTGAGGGTGAAGTGCCTCCAAGGCGATACGGCGTTCCGACGAATTTCTTCGCATCATTGACCACCTGCTCGCGCTTTGCGGTTAGTACCGTCGGCTCTTTTTTCGCTTTTACCCGTGCGCTCTTAGCGCTACTAGCATTTTCCCCGTCTGATCCCGAGGTTGTCGCGCATGCCGTTAAAGCAACGCTCGCACATAGTGTCAAAAGGAGTTTTCCACCCCGTTTAAACGTCTGCCCCACCATCACAGCCGCTCCTTATATTTGTGTTTTTGTTTTGCAAAAATAATCCGTTGAGACGATCTATTTTGCCATATCTAAAAAATATCGCCACATAAAAGTGCTCTTCCGCGAATGTATACATTTTCACCCTGTGTTACGCTCTCTTTTCCCGCTTTTGCTCGGCCCCGATAAAAAGTGCGATCAATGCGAGCGGCAGCACAAAGAGCGTTGGGCTCAGATAAGGATGAAGCGGTTCACTAAAGCCTAAAATATTGCACCAAATTGTCCGGCTAGTAATCAGAAAAAGCGTACTGCCAAGCGCGCCGACAAGGAGTGTATAAAAGGCCGCCCGCTTGTTAAAGGATTTAATATAAAACGCGCCGAAAAGGAGCGGGAAATGGGCACTTGCTGCCCACGAAAACGCAATCCCAAACAAAAAGGCAAGATTTACCCCTTCAAAGAGATAGGCAAGGAACGCACTTAACAGCAACATAACGCCTAAGCTCGCCCGGGCAACGAGCGGATTCTCTTTAAATTCTGGCGCAATGAGTGGCAATAAATCTTGAGTAATGTTCGCGCCCATCGCCATCACCAGCCCCGCCATCACCGCTAAAATGGTGACAAATACCACGATCGCAAAGAGATAAGTAAAGAGATCGCCACCTAAAAAATCGGCTAAATGCATCAGCGCCATATTCGCCCCGCCTGTGAGCGTTTCACCATAAAAAATTACATAGGCGCCAAAGCCAACAATCAGATTCATCACAAAAAAGAACGCGATTAAAAAGCTCGCAAAGATCGCAGAAAGCACCGCCGTTCTCGGTTTTTTAACGGTAAAAAAGCGCATCAATACATGGGGGAGCCCCAAAAGCCCGAGCAATAATCCAAGCACTAATGAGGCTTGCTCAACGCCGCCAGCAATTTTCACGCTCGGCATAAATCCGCTTGAATCCCCAAGCTCGCGCGCCCGTGCCCAGAGATTTGGAATCGAATAGCCCATCTCACGCCAAACTAAAAAGAGCATCGTACCGGCAAAGCCAAAAAGAATCATCGCTTTACTGCTCTGAACGAGCGTCGTCGCCTTCATCCCGCCCATAAACACAAGCCCCGCCGTCAGACAAACGACCAACATCAGCGAGTGCGTATAAGAGAGATTAAAGAGCAGTTTTAACAGCGTGCCCGCCCCCATCAATTGCACTAAAAGATAAAATAGGCTGATAAGGAGTGAGGTTGAGCCACTTAAAATTTGTAATCGCGTGGAATGAAAGCGCTGATTGAGCACGCCACTGATGGTATACGCACCCGAGCGTCTCAATTTATCGGCAAACAAAATAAGAAGTAATGGCCAGCCGACAAGCGTTGCCACCGCGTAAAAGAGCGAGTCCATGCCTTGGCTAAAATACATGGCGATGGAGCCCAAAAAGGCCGCCGCCGAGAGATAATCCCCAGCAAGGGCCCAGCCATTTTGCCATGCGCTAATTTGCCGGCCAGCTAGGAAAAATTGCGACGATCCAGAAGATTTCATGAATGCTCTCCTCCTTCCTCTTCGTCTCGGAGCTCTCTTTTAAGATAATAGATGGCAAAGATTCCGCCGATCAAAACTGCCCAAACCATCACAACAACGCCGAGGAAAATTGAAAGTGGCCAGCCCATAAATTCAAGGTGTGCGAGCGTTTCCGGACAATAGTAGAGCCCAAGATAGTAGAGCGCCATCGGAATGATGAGCAGCAGCGTTAAAATCAAGCGCATGAAATCTCCTTGTTTGTCGTAGAAAATCGCTCCCATTATACGCCTTTATCCGCTGAAATATAGCCAACGAAATCCGCTCGTTTCTAGCGCAAACTGCCTCTTTTTACCCGCGTTTTTTACCCACCTGTAAAGGATTTAGTCTATAATAGAAAGAATTACTGCATTGAGGATCTGCCTCACATTCATAACAATACTAAAGGAACGATCATGACTTTCCTAAAAACGCCTCTCTCAAGCCTACTTTTTCTGCTATTAACGCCTCTCTCTCAAACCACTTTTGCCAACGAGTCCGCGGTAAATCCGGATGAAGACGCGCCGATCATCGCTTATTTTGCCGAAGATGGCACGCCGAGCACCGATAAAAATGAGGATAGCTACTACTATCGCCGTCTGCATGAGACCTTAAATGGCTGCTATTACGTGCAAGATTATTACGTAAAGAATGATCAAAAACAGATCGATGCGGTCTGCATTCGCGATGAGATTGATCTTGCAAGCTGGAGCCCGAAAAGTTTGCAAGGGACCATGCGTTTTTATAACGATCAAGGTCAGATCACAACGCAATATTTTGTGAATAATAGCGAGTCAAGCGGCACAATCTCCTCGTGGAGCGATGAGGGGCTGCTTGAATATGAAGCGCAATATAAAGATGGTGAGCCTCACGGTGAAGTCACCTTTTACAATGACGCAGGCGAGGTTAGTACAGAGCTCTTCTTCATCAACGGAAATCGCTATCTCGGTGCATTTAATTCAAATGGAGAGCGTGTTCAAAGCGGCGATGATTTTCAATATTATCGCGTCTTGACCGATTCTGATGCGGACTCCTTTACCATTCAGGATTTCTATAAAGGGGGCATCAAACAGATCGACCCCATTCGCATCACCGATATTAATGATATCTATGCATGGCAACTGACAAGCCCCGATGGCACTCTTCGTTTTTATAATCAGGAAGGCGTGCAAATTGGTGAGGAAAATTACGACAACGGCATTCTCAATGGCGCGATGAAAGCGTGGTATCCCTCTGGCCATTATGAGCTTGTTGGCTATTTCAAAGATGGCGAGCAATCGGGCACTTGGAAAACCTGGTACGAAAGTGGGCAAATTGCCTTCCAAGAGCAGTATGAAGAAGGCGTCTACCACGGCACTATCAAGCATTGGGATGAAAATGGCCAACTTCGCACTCGCTTAATTTATGATGAGGGCGAACTGGTTGAAGAGACCCATTGGGATGAGCAAGGCTTACTACTACCGGTCTATATCGGTGATTTTGACCCATCAGATGATACCTGCAGCACCAATCGTGAATGGATCAAGCTCGATTCGGATAATACGGATAACTCTAATGACTCTGATAGCGCGGATGCGTCTACGGATGAATCTACCCATACGCTTGAAGAGGTTCAATCGATGGATTCCGATGATTTCGATGAGTTTTTACAGCAATATGAAGAGCAAAATGAACCGCGTAATGGAGCATTTTGGAAACTGTGGCCATTTTAATGTACTTATATAAGTCGCTTACATAAGTAATACTACGAGCGCGGGAATGGGGATGATCGGCCACTAGCCATCGAACCACCCGCCTTTTTTATGGATCAATAGCACTGACTCACCATTTGTTGAAGGATTCGCTTTTATCATGGATATTTCGATTCTCGCGGGATTTATCTTAGCGGCCTCGCTCTATATCGTCTCACCCGGCCCGATCGCGCTTTTTTCCATTAACACCGCCATCAATCACTCAAAGCGCGGGCTCTTTTTTGCAATTTGCGGTACCACCGCCGCCGCTCTTATTTGGATTGGATGCGCTGCCCTCCTCATCTCCGGCATTGGTTCTGTCAATCCCAATCTACTTAATTATCTGGCGATTTTTGGGGCGCTCTTTATGCTTGGATATGGCTATTCGCTCATTCACCCCTACATCATGCATCGGCGTAATCCTGATAAAAAGGAAACCGCTGAGATGGAAGCAGAATCGAGCGATACCACTTACCACAGACTCTTTCTTAAGGGTGTCATTTTAGGGATGGCAAACCCCAAAGATTTAATCTTTTTCATGGCGTTTTTTCCGCCGTTTTTAGCGAACCTCGGACTCTCCCATCTCCACGGCATGACGCTTTTAACCCTAATCTGGTGTGCGCTTGATTTTACCGTGCTCATCAGTTTAGGCCTTGGCGTACGCCACCTCATTACCCCGAAAGTAGAAAAAGTGCTGATCCTATTGAGTAGCGCGCTTTTTATCGGCGTTGGGCTCTACGCACTGATTAAAACTATTCTTGGTATGATTTAATCTCCTACAAAAAATTCCCCTATGCCGTTGATCGACCGCATAGGGGAAGCTTATAACTCGCTATTTGATTACAGCGTTAGGAACATATTGGCGATACCGAAATAGATAAAGACGCCGACAATGTCACAAATTGAGGTGATTAATGGGCCGCTCGCGGTGGCTGGGTCCATCTTGAATTTGCTAAAGATAAAGGGAAGCGACATACCGATAATGCTGCCGATCATCACCACAAATACCATGGTGATCGCAACAATTGTGGCAATCTCAATCCCGCCGCGCATAAAGCCCACAAGCGATACCGCAAAGGCCATACTAAAGCCTAAAAGCGCAGAAACGAGCGACTCTTTGCCCACCATTTTAAACCAGTCTTTAATCCGCACTTCCCCGAGTGCCATCGCACGAATTACCAGCGTTGCCGACTGTGCTCCGGCGTTTCCGCCACTATCGACGAGTAAGGGAAGGAAGAAAACGAGCGCCACATTATTTTCAATCAGCTCTTCATAGGTGGCAATCCCTGCCCCTGAAAAGACGTTCATAAAAACAAGCACCACAAGCCATGCAATCCGCTTGCGATAAAGCAGCCCAATCGTCGCATTTAACAGATTGTAACCGCTTACATCACTGTTGATCGACGCCATTTTATAGACATCTTCGGTCACCTCTTGCTCCATCACATCAAGGATTTGATCAACGTGGATCACCCCGATTAAGTGATCGGATTCATCGACAACGGGAATTGTCACCAGCTCCGTTTTTTGGAAGAGTTTGGCTACTTTTTCTTGATCGATATTGGTCTCAAGTTTGCTCAGCTTTTTCTTCATCACGCGGAATAGTGGATCGCGTCCATCGGCGGCTAATAGCTCACGAATCGCAATCACGCCCACTAAACGCTCGGCATTATCGAGCACATAGAGGTAATGAATATCTTCACGCTGATAGAGATGCCCGCGAAGATAATCGATCGCGTCATCGACACGGCTATCCATCGGAAGCGTGACAAAGTTCGTGGTCATAAGAGATCCGGCTGTCTCTTTCCCAAATTTCATGTTTAAGTCTTGAATTACCATTGGCTTAACTCCTATCTTTTTACTTTCATAAAAACGACAGTAACCATTGTTGCTGTCCTCGATATATTTTGTTAAACGTGGCGACGCGCGCAGGTGCCAACGCTGGTATCCATTTAAAAAGAGTCCATGGATGATCAGTCCACTTTTCGAAGACCAAAAAAAAACACCCGTCCTAATGAGGAGGGTGCTTTTATCAGCACGCAAACGCGCACCGTGATCTCTCCTCTTTCGTAAAGTTTTAGCACTATATGGCATGGGATATTTCCCGGCTACATTAGATACCGCCTTAGCTCGACAGTTTCTGCTGACCCATTGGTGTCTCTCGACGTTTCTGGGCAGTAGCTTACCTCCATATAGGAGCCTCACCTAACGAGGATAGTTAACGCTTTGACCAAATTAATTTTCTGGCTGATCCCTTAAAGAATCTTGCGTTAACCCAAAATAACTAAGAATGAATCATACCCCCTTTATTTAACTTGTCAAATTCTTTCTTTACCTATCTCATGAATTCGTTAAATGACTTTACGCTGGTTAATCGTTAGTTGATCGTTATTTAACGCCCATTTCGCCTCGTTTAGCGTGATGGATCGATGCGCTTTTACCCTCGCTTTAAAAAAGGATCTGCTATAATCAAAGATCTATTTTTCTTAAGCAAATGGTTGATTTGACCGATCAACCCTTAAGTCATCCTTAAGTTGTTCCTTAAGTCGTTAAAGGCTGTTAGTGTGAAAAAAAATAAAATACGCAATCTTCTATTTGGCCTCGTTGCAATTAGCCTGCTCTACACCTTTAGAGGCAATCCTAGCTGGGTCGAACTCTGCTCAGGACTCGCCTTTTTCCTCTTTGGCATGCAATGCATGAATGATGGGCTCCAGCAACTCGCCGGAAGTAAGCTCGAAAAAATCTTAGCAAGAAGCACCTCGACTAAACCGAAAGGGCTCTTTTTTGGGATGCTTTCGACGATGATTTTACAATCGACCACCGTCGTATCGCTCCTAACGATCGCCTTTATTAGTACCTCGCTCATCACCCTTGCCGGCGGATTTACCATTATGATGGGGGCCTATATCGGGGCAAGCAGTGGCGTTTGGCTCCTTGCGCTTGCCGGTCAAGGCGTCGATTTAGCCCCCTTTGCCTATCCGATGATTGTGCTCGGCGTGCTCGCCTCATTTAATGGGGATAAAAGTAAAGCGCTTGGGCGCGTCCTACTCGGCATTGCCTTTATTTTGCTCGCAATTTCTCTGATGAAAAGTGGATTTTCCAACTTCACCAGCGAAGTGGATTTCACCGAACATTCCCTCGATGGCATCTCGGGTGTGCTTATCTTTTTGGGCATCGGCTTTTTAATCACCACCGTTTTACAATCGAGCCACGCCACCATTATGCTTGTGTTAACCGCACTTCATTTGGGGCAAGTCACCTTAGAAGAGAGCTTTATTTTAACCATCGGCGCGATCTGGGGAAGCTCGGTCACCACCGCAATCGTTGGCTTTTTGGGCGGTAGCCGTGGCGGAAAACGCTTAACCTTAGCCCACGTTTTATTTAACTTTGTTACCGGCAGTTTAGCGCTCATTCTGCTTAAACCGCTCACCTATCTGGTCTATCAAATTGGTGATGCGCTATCGCTTAATCCACTCATTGAACTTGCGGTATTCCACACGATTTTTAATCTCCTTGGGGTCTCAATTTTCTGGGGATTGCAAGATAAATTAATCGCAAAACTGATGGTTTGGATCCCTGATGAGAAGAAACAGACGGCGCTCATTGCCGATGCGATGGAGAAAGAATCGGCGGCAGAACCGAATGAAAAAGTGATTACCTCCCGCTATTTAAATCCGAACGTACTCTCATCGCCTGCAACGGCCGTCGGTGCGATCTTTCAAGAGATTGAACACCTTGGACAGATGAGCGTTGAGGTGATCTGTTTATCGCTCAATCTTCCCATTGAAGAGCTTGGCGCGGAAGAGTTTAACGAGGGATTAATCCGTAAAGGCATGGAC
>JAAZCI010000275.1 GCA_012513365.1 Lysobacteraceae bacterium | reverse complement strand
TATGTTTGGCCAATATGGATTTGATCATGAAGAGATGATTACCGGCATCACCGTCAATCGCTGGGGTCATGGCTATTCATACTGCGTTAATACGCTCTTTGATGATGAAGAGGAAGCGGAGAAAATTATCGAAACCGCGCGCCAACCGTTTGGCCGCATTCATATCGCAAACTCCGACTCTGAATGGGACCCATACATGCACGCTGCCATTGATGCCGCACACCGCGCCGTCAATGAGATTGATGCATAACATTAATTCATCCAACTAATGAAGAAGAGATAAACATCTTTTCCAGATAAAAAAGCCCCTCGTAGGATCGATATTTTTAATCCTCGAAGGGCTTTCTTATTGTCTGATTGATTATCTGATCGGTTCTTTATAGAAACTTTACAAAAAGGCGTTCAGCGTTTTCTCTAATAGAACAATCGATTCATCAATCTCTTTTTCCGTCACAATGAGCGCGGGGAAATAGCGCACCACATTACCGCCCGCAGGCACTAATAGAAGCTTCTCTTCGAGCGCTTTTTTAACCACCTCGCCTGCTTCAACCTTATCGGTCATTTTAAGCCCAAGCAATAATCCTTCACCGCGGAGTCCTTCGATTAACGTTGGGTATTTCGCTTGCAGTGCTTCGAGCTTTTTAATCGCATACGGAGCAATTTCATTCACATGATCGATAACGCCACCGGTCGTGAGCTCTTCTAAAATGGTATTGGCAACGCGACACACAAATGGATTACCGCCATAGGTTGATCCGTGATCCCCTGGCTTCATCACCTCGTTTGCTTGTCCGCGCGTCATACAAGCCCCAATCGGAAGCCCGCCACCGAGCGCTTTCGCAACAGTAATCACATCCGGTAACACACCAATTCGCTCACAAACTAACAGCGATCCGGTGCGCCCCATGCCGCACTGAATTTCATCAAAAATAAGCAGCGCATTGTGCTGATCACAGAGCTCACGAATCTCTTTGAAATACTCAACCGACGCTGAGCTTAAGCCGCCTTCGCCTTGAATGGGTTCCAAAATAACGGCGCACACATTATCGTTAAATTTTGCTTTAAGCGCCTCAATATCATTGAAATCACAGGCTTCCGTGCGTGGCATGAGCGGCACAAAATCTTGCTGATATTTCACTTGCCCGGTGACCGCGAGCGTTCCCGTGGTGCGTCCGTGAAATGAATTGTTCATATAGAGAATGACGTTTTTATCAGCGTTTTGGCGATTACCAAATTTACGCGCAATTTTTAACGCAAGTTCATTCGCCTCTGCGCCACTATTACAGAAAAACACACGCTCAAAGGCGGTTTTATCGGTAATGTTTTTCGCAAGCTCGGTTTGCGCATCATTGTGATAGAGGTTCGATACATGAAAGAGCGTATCGGCCTGCTTTTTCACCGCTTCCACCATTTTAGGATGAGAATGCCCAAGCCCATTGACGGCAATGCCCGAAACAAAGTCGAGATATTTTTGCCCTTGATCGTCGTAAAGGTAGAGCCCTTCGCCCTTAACAAACGTGACGGGATACCGTCCATAAACATTTAATAACATCTAATCAATTCCTTCTTCGTCACGGTAGATCATCGTACCGCAACCCTCTTCGGTAAACAGTTCTAATAAAATGGAGTGGCGCGTTTTCCCATTGAGAATAATCACATGGCTCACGCCCTTTTCGATCGCTTTTAGGCAGGTTCCCACTTTCGGCAACATACCCCCATTAATAACGCCGGTTTCAATATGATCGAGCGCTTCAGTGACGCTCATATCGGCAATCAGGGTGCTCGGGTCATTAAAGTCGCGGAATACTCCATCGACATCCGTTAAGAAAATTAAACGGTGAGCATTCAGCGCCCCGGCAACTGCGCCGGCAACATAGTCGGCATTAATGTTATAGGTATTGCCCGCTTTATCGGTGCCGATCGAGGAGATGACCGGAATGTAATCGTTTTCGAGCATCATATCGATGATCTCACGATTAACTTTTGTCACCTCGCCGACAAATCCGATAGCGATCTTTTCTCCCTCTTTTTCTATATATTTTTTGCGCACGTGGAGCAGATTGCCATCTTTCCCGCTAAGGCCGATTGCCATGCCGCCGACGAGCTGTAGATCGGAAACGATGCTCTTATTGACTTTCGCCGAAAGCACCATCTCCGCAATCTCCACAATCTCCTTGTCGCTAACGCGATTGCCGTCGATAAAATGGCTCTGTTTGCCAATTTTAGTCAGCATAGCGTTAATTTCTGGCCCACCGCCGTGAACAATGACCGGACGGATTCCGATATATTTCATCAGCACCACATCCTTCATAAATTCCGCACGGATCTCAGGATCGACCATCGCCGCACCGCCATATTTAATCACCACGGTTTTGCCCGCGTATTTACGAATATAGGGCAGCGCCTCGACGAGAATTTGCGCTTTATCGTGATTGTTATACACCATGATTTTAGGTCCTATAGTCCGCGTTAATTTTTACGTAATCGTACGAAAGATCGCATCCCCACGCCGTTGCAGATGCCTCACCTACGCCTAAATCAACGCGAATAATGATGGTTTTATCTTTCAATAATCCATCAAGCACCGCCTCATCAAACGAAATACCTCGCCCCTTATCGACGATCTGAACTTTACCGCTTTCCGTTTCAATCCACGCTTTGACATGGATGGGCTCAAAGTCTGCGCCTGAGTTACCAACCGCCGATAAAATCCGGCCCCAGTTCCCATCTTCACCAAAGATCGCGGCTTTCACTAAGCTTGAGGTCACAATTGATTTCGCTGCAAGACGCGCACTGCTATCACAGCCGGCGTGATCGATCACCGCTTCAATCAATTTAGTCGCGCCTTCCCCATCTTTTGCCATCAATTTTGCCAGCGTTTTTGCCACATAATCGAGCGCGTCTTTAAAGAGGCGATAATTTTCGCTCTCTGTTGAATCGATGAGGCTGTGTTTCGCCGTTTGATTGGCAAGCACAAAGGCCGAATCGTTGGTACTGGTATCTCCATCGACGGAAACCATATTAAAGGAGTTGGTTACCGCATCTGAAAATGCCGTTTGGAGCGTTGCTTTATCAATATTGGCATCGGTGGTGATAATCCCGATCATGGTGGCCATATTGGGATGAATCATTCCTGACCCTTTGGCAATCCCGCCGATCGTCACCGGCACGCCTTCGATCTCAACGCGTACCGCTAAGGATTTCTCGAAGGTATCGGTAGTGCGAATTGCGGTTGCTGCGTCCATACCGCCGGTACTTGAAAGTTCAGGGATAATTTTCTCAATCCCTGCATTCATCACATTCATATCGAGCTGATGGCCGATTACACCGGTAGAGGCCACAAAAACTTCGTCAGCCTCAATTCCAAGGAGCGATGCGGTTGCTGCTGTCATTTTTTGGGCATTTTCCATCCCTTCATCACCGGTACAGGCGTTGGCGTTCCCACTATTGATAATGAGAGCTCTGTGAAATGGACGTCGTCGGAGATAATCAAAACAGAGGTCTACTGGTGCCGCGCGAAAACGGTTTTGCGTCAATGCGAGCGCCGCAACGGCAGGCGTTTCACTGACGATTAATGCTAAATCTTTCTTACCACTCTTTTTGATGCCGACCGCAATTCCGGCGGCTTTAAATCCAGGGACCGACGTCACACTCCCCTGCTCTAAAAGCTCCATGGCTTCTCCTTAAATCTATAAAGTTTTTTTGAATTTATTATTAATTAGCGTAGATCAGCTAATCGTTAAGATAGATCGATAATTTTTTTACCGATTCTTTCTATATATCACATATTCAAGCGAAGATACACAGCCTGGCATAAATTTCGTGGTTATGCGCTAAATTAACGCAATAATTGTGTCAATTCCCGCTATATCGCGCATTTTTAAAGAAAATTAACCGAGCACTGCAATGCTTCATAAAAAACCGCCTCACAACTTGGAGGCCGTTGGAGGCGGAAAGGGATAAACAGAAAAGGGGCGTTTTAATAGAATTTTCTACATGGCAACGCCAAGCCACTTCGGGGGTTTATCGGTATGCGTTTATCAATATGCATTTATCGGTATGCAAGCCTTACGCGACATACTTTTTACGTAATGATTCTGTCGCAGTGACTAAGTTATTCAGCGCTCGACGCACCTCTTCCCAACCGCGAGTTTTAAGGCCACAATCGGGATTAATCCAGATACGCTCTTTCGGGAGATATTCGGTGGCGTGTTCGATCAATGTCTCAATCTCAGAAACCGTCGGAATCCTTGGTGAATGAATGTCGTAAACGCCCGGGCCAATATCATTGGGATATTTAAAATCGCGGAACACATCAAGAAGCTTCATGTCAGAACGCGAGGTTTCAATGGTGATCACATCGGCATCGAGATTGGCGATCGAATGGATAATCTCATTGAAATTGGAATAACACATGTGGGTGTGGATCTGCGTCTCATTTTTAACGCCTGACGCAGTGAGTCTAAAGGCTTTTTCCGCCCAATTAAGATACGCCGTTTGACGATCTTTACGCAGAGGCAACAACTCACGAATCGCCGGCTCATCGATCTGAATAATCCCAACGCCGGACGCTTCCAACTCCACCACCTCATCGCGAAGGGCAAGCGCAATTTGATAGGCGCTAATTTCATCCCGCTCATCATCCCGCGGGAACGACCAAGAGAGAATCGTCACCGGGCCTGTTAACATGCCTTTGACCGGTTTATCTGTGAGCGATTGGGCATATTTAATCCAATCAACGGTAATGCTCGAAGGGCGGGAAATATCGCCATAAATGATCGGCGGTTTCACACAGCGCGAGCCATAACTTTGCACCCAACCATATTGTGTAAAAGCAAAACCATCGAGATGCTCACCAAAATATTCAACCATGTCATTGCGTTCCGCTTCCCCGTGAACCAGCACGTCGAGCCCGAGTTTTTCCTGCTCCGAAATGGCATATTTAATCTGCGCTAAAATCCCCTCACGGTATGCCGATTCATCCACATTGCCCAATCTAAATTGACGGCGAATTTGGCGGATTTCATTCGTTTGTGGGAAGGAACCGATCGTCGTTGTGGGGAAAAGCGGCAGATTAAAGCGGTCGGCCTGAATTTGAGCACGGGCTTCAAACGGCGCATTGCGCTGATCATCGCCCTTTTTAATTGAAGCGACCCGGCGAACCACCGCATCGTTATGAATTTTCGTTGAGGTACGGCGCGCCTCTTCGCGATTGCGGGAACGCTCAAGCTCGGCAGCGATCGCCTCACGCCCCTCATTAATGCCTCGATCTAAGGTAACGATCTCAGCAATTTTTTGAATGCCAAAGGCAAGCCAATCTTTCACTTCACGATTGAGTTTCACCTCAGCATCCAGATCAACGGGCACATGAAGCAGCGAGCACGATGAGCCAATCCAGAGTTTTTCGCCCCATTTTTTAGCAAGAGGTTCTAAGATATCAAGGCTCTTTTCCAGCGCATTCGCCCAGACGTTGCGCCCATCGACAATCCCAAGAGACAAAATTTTATCCGTAGGCCAATGACGCGCAACATTCTCTAAATCACCGCGCACGCCATCAAGGTGGAATCCTGCAACGGGGAGGGTTTTAATCGTCTCAATATTACCGGCTAATTCATCAAAATAGGTGGTCAAAATGAGATTATCACTCACTTTACCGAGGCTTTCGTAAACCGTTTTAAAGGCGTTTAACCAGCTAGATTCAAGATCGAGCACTAAAATCGGCTCATCAATCTGAATCCACGACGCGCCCACTTGGTTAAGACGCGCAATGATTTTTTCGTATGCTTTAATTAGCTCTGGTAAAAGCGTGAGTTTATCAAAGGCCTCACCTTTTTCACGAGCTAGATAGAGCCATGTGACTGGTCCCAAAAGGACCGCTTTCACCGGTTTATCACTAAAGGATTTTGCCCGCGCTACGGCATCAAAAAGACGCTCATGGGAGAGGGTAAAGGCTTGTGATTTTTCGATTTCTGGCACGATGTAGTGATAATTCGTATCAAACCATTTGGTCATCTCGGATGCAGGTGCGTCCTCCCCTGTCGGCGCTTGGCCGCGAGCAATGCGAAAGTAGGTATCAAGCGATACAGTTTCGCCGTGTGGGTGATTAAAACGCGGAGGCACAACGCCCAAAAGTACCGAGGTATCGAGCACATGATCGTAGAGGGAAAAGTCGCCAACGGTGAGTAGATCGAGATCCGCTTGAGCACGCCAAACACTCTCTTCTTCCGTTTTCGCCACCTCTAAAAGCGTCTTTTGATCGTGCGTTCCTTTCCAATAACCCTCAAGAGCAAATTTAAGTTCGCGGTTAGCACCAATGCGGGGAAAGCCTAAAATATGAGCTGTGGACATGATTGTCTCCTTATTCTTTTTATCCAGTAATGTCAAAATGACCGATCCGTTCAAAATGGTGCTGGCACAAAAAAGCCAACACTTTTGCGTCTATCAAGAAGTGTTGGCTAAGAATCCAATCTTCCTTATCTCTCAGCCGATGAAAATCGATCATCGCTGTAGGAGTTAGCACCTTAAACATATGTCCAGGTTGCCGGGTTTCACAGGGCCTATCCCTCCACCACTCTTGATAAGTTGTCGCCTTTTACAAGGCTCTATATATTGATCTCATGCCTTAAAATAAAAAGCAAGTCTTTTTGGAAACTATTTTTAAATTGTTTCAAAATCAATGACTAATCCTCCAAAAAAGAAAAGCCCGAATGGGTCTACGCATTCGGTCAAAAGGTCAATGATAAGGAGTTAAGTGTAGGATTTACTAGCGTTGTTTACAGTATTCGGAGAAAATACTGTTATGAATATGCATAAAAATACCCGACTTACGCCCTATCATCGAGAAGAGATTTGGCGCCTTTATACGAAAGAGAAACTCACTGTCACTTATCTT
>JAAZCI010000029.1 GCA_012513365.1 Lysobacteraceae bacterium | reverse complement strand
TTCGATTGCTCACAGTTTAAATCGTAAATTTTATCGCTTTAGTTTAGGCGGCGCGCGCGATGAGGCTGAGATCAAAGGCCACCGCCGCACCTACATTGGCGCGATGCCCGGTAAAATTATCCAAGCGCTCAAAGAGACCGGTACCGATAACCCCGTCATTATGCTCGATGAGATCGACAAGATGGGCAGCTCCTACCAAGGCGATCCCGGCAGTGCGTTGCTTGAAGTGCTCGATCCAGAACAAAATCACGACTTTTTAGATCACTATCTCGATATTCGTTACGATCTATCAAACGTGCTTTTTATCTGTACCGCAAATACGCTCGACTCGATTCCCGCAGCGCTCCTTGACCGTATGGATGTGATCCGTCTCTCGGGCTATATCTTGGAAGAAAAGGTGAAAATCGCGCGGCAATATCTCTGGCCGAAACTGCTAAAGCGTGCGGGATTTGAAAAGAGTGAACTTCGCATTAGTAACGCAGCGATTAGCAATGTGATCGATGGTTATGCCCGCGAAGCTGGTGTGCGTCAGCTTGAAAAACAGCTCGCAAGACTTGTGCGAAAAGCAGCGGTTGAATTTGCGAAAGATGAGTCCCTTGAAGCGCTCAGCATTGGCGTGAACGATATTAAAACTCATCTTGGCAATCCCATCTACACCCGTGAAAAACCGCTTGCCGGCGTTGGCGTAGTGACCGGGCTTGCCTGGACATCGCTCGGCGGTGTTACCCTTAACTTAGAAGCGGCGAAAATTCACGCAAAAACCCGCGGCCTAAAAGTGACCGGGCAACTCGGGAAAGTGATGCAGGAATCCGCTGAGATCGCGTATAGTTTTGTGATGGCCAATCTCAAGCGTTACGGCGCTGATGAAACCTTCTTCGATGAGACCTTTATCCATCTCCACGCCCCCGAAGGTGCAACTCCCAAAGATGGCCCAAGCGCAGGAATCACCATGGCATCGAGCTTACTCTCGCTTGCCTTAAATAAACCGGCGAAAAATATCGCCATGACCGGCGAGATTACCCTCACCGGGCACGTACTGGAGATTGGTGGCGTTAAAGAGAAGTTGATTGCAGCAAAACGCGTCGGTATTAGCGAAATCATCTTCCCGTATGGCAATAAAAAAGATTGTGATGAACTTCCTGATTATCTTAAAGAGGATCTCACACTCCACTTTGTCAAAACCTATGACGATGTAGCTAAAATCTTATTTGAGGTCACCGCGAAATAATGACCGCTCTCAAACTCGGCTCTTTTTTATAGTGTGTCGCTTTAGATATCTATATAAGAGAGTCTGAGCCCTCTTTATAATCATTACTTCTAAACCTTCTTCATCGATCGCTGAGCGAAAGATAAAGAAGGTTTTTTATTGCTTGTGTCATTTTTACAACATCAAACTCACCGCTAATTGGAACCATTTATCCGTTTTAATCTGCATTAAGTTCCCTCTATTTACATAAAACCACTCGTCAAAACGAGATATTTTCATAAAAATCACAATCTGTTTTTATTTTTCTTCGGATGATTTTAAAGTGTATCTTTTTTGAAACAACAACCTCAAACACAAGCATTAATGAGCCTTTTCGCAACCATAATGATCAGCAATAATAAACAAAAACGCCCTTTTATCGCTCTCAATCGTATAAAAAGAACCACTATTTGTATTAAAAAAACAAAAAAGAGTTGCTTTTTAGATAAAAAAGCGTTTTAATAGCACCCATAGATAGTTTTCTATCTTTCGATTTGATTAAATTTTATTAACAACTTTTCCATGGAGTTCAACATGAAAAAAGGTTTATTAGCAGTAGCAGTAGCTGGTGCTCTTACAATGGGCGCAGCACAAGCTGAAACTTCAATCTACGGTTCTATCCGTTATGATTACAACAACATCAAACAAGAAATCGAAGCTGGCAAAGGCAACGGTGAGCGCGTTTCGGACTTCCAAGACCAAGGTTCACGTATCGGTATCAAAGGCTCTGAAGACTTAGGTAACGGTTTAGCGTTAGTCTTCAAATTAGAGTGGGGCTTTGATGGTATGGAAGGCCTCAACAAAGGTGATGGCTTTGAAAACCGTATCGCAATGATTGGTTTAGCAGGTGACTGGGGTACTGTTGCTCTTGGTCGTTTAGATAACCCATTCAAACAAACCATCGTTGATGGTTCAGTAATTGATGACTTCAACAGCCGTTGGTCTAAATCATCAGCTAATGCCGCTCTAAACACAGCATTCAAACAAAAAAATGGTACATTAGACCGTGTAGGTAATGCGATTGCTTATATCACTCCTGAATTCTCAGGTTTCTCAGCAAACGCAGCGATTATCATGGACGATGAGATCTTCGCTGAGAAAAAGCACGCTGACGTTTGGACGCTTAACGCTCAATACCAACACGAATTAGGTTTCTACGGTAAAGTAGGTTATATCCAAGGTTACGTAGATGCAGACAAATCTCGTGCATGGGGTGCTCAATTAGGTTATAAACAAGACATGTTTGGTATCACTGCATCATACGCTGATGGTAAACACTCTACAGCTGCAGCTAAAAAAGATAAAGGTTGGGACCTTGGTGGTTACTTCGCATTCGGTAACGACTACTCAAGCACTATCCGTGTAAACTACGGTCAAGACAAACCAAAAGTTGATGGTCAAGGCGAAAAAACTAAACGTTGGGCACTTGGTTTCCAACAAGACCTTTCAGAGCGTACACGCGTATGGGTTGAGTACGGTGAAGAAAGACAAAAACAAGCTGGCGAAACTGTAAAAGACAACGGTCTTTCAATCGGTATCCGTCACGACTTCTAATTTAACGCTCTAACGAGTATTAAATTTATGATAAAAAAGCTCGCTTTATGCGAGCTTTTTCTTTGCCTCAAAATTTATCTCAAGATTTTAAGGCTTTCTCAATTACGCCTCATCAACTCATTAATCCATAGCACAAATATGATATACTTAATCCGTTCAACCCTAATGGAAGATAGTAAAAATGAGTGATCTACAACATTATCCAAAAATTGCCGTACTCGGCGCAGGCTCATGGGGAACAGCCCTTGCAATGCACACAGCGCTTGAATTCCCCACCATGCTTTGGAGTCACGATGAAGCGCACGCTAAAACCATGATTGAGGAACATGCCAACCATCACTATCTTCCTAATATTGCATTTCCACCCCTTTTACAGGCATCAAGCTCATTTGAAGAGACGGTGCACGATGCGGATCTTATCTTATTAGCGATTCCCTCTACGGCCTTTACCGAGACGCTCAAACGTTTACAGGCGCTTCATTTAGACTCGCTTCCCCCTGTTTTATGTGCCACAAAAGGGATCGACCATGATACCAATGGTTTTTTAAGCGATACCTTTGCACATCACTTCCCTAATGCGCAATATGCCGTGCTTTCGGGTCCAAGCTTTGCCAAAGAAGTGGCGCTCAAACACCCGACCGCAATTGCAATTGCGAGCGATTCAGAAGCGACGATCGACTTTTTTATTCCCTATTTCCACCACAACACCTTAAGAGTCTATGGCAATAGCGATATTAAAGGCGTTCAGCTCGCTGGAGCGTACAAAAACGTCATTGCGATTGCCCCCGGTATTTCAGATGGGCTTGGATTTGGTGCAAATGCGCGCGCGGCTCTCATTACTCGCGGGCTTGCGGAGATGTCACGCCTTGGCGTTGCGCTCGGGGGGGAGCTCATTACCTTTATGGGGTTAGCTGGCATGGGTGATCTGGTTCTCACCGCGACGGACAATCAATCCCGTAACCGCCGTTTTGGTCTACTTTTAGGGGAAGGCATCACTGCAGAAGAGGCATTTATTAAGATTGGGCAAGTGGTCGAAGGTACCAATATTGTGAAAAATATTTACGCCCTTGGGAAAGAGTATGGCATTGATCTACCGATCGTCAATCAGGTCTACAATATTTTGCATAAAAATGTCCTCCCGATGACCTCCCTAAAAGAGCTGCTTGCCCGCGAACAAAAATCTGAGTAGTCTGATCAGCCGCTTTTACCCCAATATGAGGATGCGTAAAGAGGCTGTCGATTCACCGAAAAGAGCGTATAATAATCCTTTTGTTCTTTGATAGTTAAATCATTTATGCGAAACCAGTTGACCATTATCGGTAAAATCATGGGGATTTTTATCAGTAGCTTTAGTTTTACCTACTTGATTCCAGTCCTCATCTCACTTATTTACCGTGACCATCAAGCGCGCTATTTTTTAATCACGTTTGCGATTACGCTCATCTTGGGTTTAAGCCTCTATCTGCCCTTTCGTAAGGCGAAAGCGCGCCTTAAAACCCGCGATGGTTTTATCATTGTTACCCTCTTCTGGACCGTTTTAAGTATCATTAGCGCCCTGCCACTTCATCTTTCATCGGCGCTCCAAGTCCCGCTCACGCACGCAATATTTGAGGCAACCTCAGGGTTTACCACAACCGGCGCAACTGTCCTTGGCGGGCTTGATCATCTGCCTAAATCCATTCTCTGGTATCGCACTCAACTCCACTTTTTTGGCGGGATGGGGATCATCATTTTAGCCGTGGCGATTATGCCTCTTTTAGGCATGGGGGGCATGGCACTCTTTAAAGCGGAAGCCTCTGGCATGGTCAAAGAGGATAAAATCACCCCTCGAATCGCTCAAACAGCGCGAAGCCTCTGGGCGGTCTACCTCATACTTGTAATTTTATGTGCGCTCACCTATCTT
>JAAZCI010000274.1 GCA_012513365.1 Lysobacteraceae bacterium | reverse complement strand
GGACTTTTTAGCACAGGATACGCGTCAGATCGCGCTTTCGAAACGGTCGCAATATTATCTTGAGTCGATTGGGATTTGGGATTCGATTAAATCCTATGTCAAGCCGATTGAAAAAGTGCATGTCTCCGAAAAGGGCTTTCGTACCCGTGTGATACTCAATGCCGCCGACCATGAGCTTGATAATTTTGGTGGGCTGATTCCGCTTGGGCGCTTGATTTTAACGCTCCATGAAGCGATTGAATCGCAAGATAATCTTCTCTACCTTCCCGATACAAAATTACTGCGCTACTACGCCGATCATGAGGCCGATGAGGCGGTGTGTCACTTTAAAAATAGTGAAGCGGAATTTAGTCACGCCTTTAAATGGATGATCGCCGCAGAAGGAACGCACTCAACGCTCCGTGAAATGGCGGGGATTCAAACAGCGTTTACCGATTATGATCAGGTAGCGGTGATTGCGGTTGGCACCTTTGAAAAACCGCATAACAATGTCGCCTATGAGCGCTTTACTTCGCGAGGGCCGCTAGCATTATTGCCGGTCAATACTCATGAGATGGCGATCATTTTAACGGTAAAGCGGGAAGAGCGTGCGAAATGGGAAACGGCCTCGGATAGCTCCTTTAGTGATGAAGTGCTCTTTCGAATTGGCGCCGAATTAGGCATGATCACCAGTGTGACCAAACGCCATGTGTGGGATCTTAAACTGATGGTGCCCAAAACGCTGTGTGCGGAGTACTTAACCTTAGCGGGCAACAGTGCTCACGCCCTTCACCCCATTGCCGGACAGGGACTCAATTTAGGCTTTCGCGATTGCGCAGCCCTAATTCCCTATTTCCAAGAAAAACGTGCGTTGTCGCTAGCGGATTTTAGACGCTATGAGCGGGAACGCCGAACCGATATTTTTGCAGTCACCGGAGCGACGGACTTTTTAGTGCGGGCCTTCGATATTGAACTCTTTCCCGTGCCATACATGCGCAATTTAGCGTTACGCGGCGTAAAATGCATTAAACCATTACGGAAGAAAATTGCCCAATTTGGAATGGGCTTAAAGTAGGTGATCTATGAATAAAGAATTTGACGTCATTATTAATGGTGCGGGACTCGTCGGATCGAGCATTGCCATCGCGCTCGCCAATCAAGGCATGAAGATCTTGATTGTGGAGTTCCAAACGCTCGATCGGCTCTATCCGCAAAACGATTATGGTCTTCGCGTCTCTGCCTTTACCCCGTCGAGTAAAAATTGGCTCGATTATGTGGGCGTATGGGATCAGCTCGTGCATACCGGCCGGGTGACTCCATTTATCCACATGCATGTCTGGGATGAGGGTAATCGTGGCGAGCTTACGTTCCATGCCGAAGGCACCGGTTCCGATACGCTTGGGTGGATTTTAGATAATGAAGTGACGCAAGGCGTTTTGCTAGATGAAGCGAAAACAAAGCCGGGCATCACCATTTTAGAGTCAAGCAAAATTGAGCGCTTTGAGCGAGATAATGGCAAGATTTTAGTGGCGCTTTCAAGCGGGGATATCTATCAAGGCGAATTGTTAATTGGCGCCGATGGTGGCCGCTCTTGGGTACGCACCTTAGCCGATATTCCGTGTACCGGCTGGAGCTACGGGCAAAAAACCATTGTGGGGCAAGTTCGCCCTGAGAAAGATCATCAAAGCACCTGTTGGCAACGTTTTATGACCAATGGCCCGCTTGCGCTGTTACCTTTAAATGATGGGCGCTGTTCGCTTGCGTGGCACACAACGCACGAAGAAGCGGACTATCTGTTATCGCTCCCCCGTGAAGAGTTCACAAAACAT
The DNA here is from genome assembly GCA_012513365.1 of Lysobacteraceae bacterium. Taxonomy (GTDB): domain Bacteria; phylum Pseudomonadota; class Gammaproteobacteria; order Cardiobacteriales; family Wohlfahrtiimonadaceae; genus CALZBJ01. Next base: position 2,094 of record JAAZCI010000274.1, on the reverse strand, counting down.
CTAGAAGCAGGATTTGAAGGGAAATTTGGTTCCTTTAAAGCGGATTGGAATTTAGGGGCTTATCCTTTAAGACTCAATCATGCGCGTGATTATGTGCAGCCCAATTTAGCCTTAGCCGGCGACGCGGCTCACAGCATTCATCCGCTTGCGGGATTAGGCGTTAATATCGGCTATTTAGATGCGGCGACCATTACCGATGAGGTGATTAAAGCCCGTGCAGAAGGGGTCTCACTTGGGGATCTTTCTGTATTAAAACGCTATGAAAAACGACGTAAAGCGCATAATATGTTAATCATGGGGTCGATGGATCTCTTTAAACGGAGCTCGACGATCCAATCGCCGCTCATTCGAACAGTGCGCAGTTTAGGCCTTCGTGCGGCGGATAAAGTGCCTTTTGCTAAACGCAAACTAGCTCGCGTTGCAATGGGTTATTATGGCGATATTCCCGAGTTTATTAAACCCTAATCGATAAGGTTTTCACTATGATTGATACGGCATATAATGCTTTAGAGAATAAAATTGCAGCGCTGATTAAGAGTAATGCGGCGCTTAAAGAGGAGCTTTCGGCGCTTAGAGAGGCTAAAGCGACTGAAATTGCGGAATTAAAGACGTTAAAAGCGAATGAGCTTGCAGCCCTTGAAGAAGCGAAAGCGGCGGCCATTTCGGCATTAACCGATGAAAAACGGAATCTTGAAGAGGAACTTAGTGCCCTTCAAGCAACCTACGAAATTGATTGCGGACGCTTAACCGATGAGAATTTAAAACTCACCGAGCGTCTATCGAAAATTATTTCACGCTTAGAATCATTACAATTAAATAATTAGGAGAGAGGATGAGCCAGGAATCAGTCGCAGTCCCAATTAAAATTTTGGGCGTAAAATATCAAATTAGCTGTGAACCCGGTGAAGAGAAAGCGCTCCTTGAATCGGCGACACTCCTTGATGAACGTTTAGCGAAAATGCGCGAACAGAGCCGGTTATCGATCGAGCAAGCCTCGATGATGGTGGCGCTTAATCTTGCGCACGATCTCTTAAAAGCCAAAAGAGAAGTGGAAGAGAGCGAGGGTAAAATCCAGCGTAAACTTGAATCACTTCTTGCAAAAATTGACGAGCAGATGGGAGCGTAATGATGGGATTTGTATTAGATGAGCGCCTTGAGCGCAGCAGCCGTTTTGTGGCGGATTTACCGCTTTGCCAAGTGCGCATTCAAGATGAAGTGCGTTTTCCGTGGATTGTGCTTATTCCGCGTAAGCAAAACATCGAAGAGGTGATCGATCTTGAAATGGATGATCAGCATCAGCTCGCTGAAGAGATCGCTTTTGCCTCGCATGCGATGCGCGATATTTTCTCACCGCATAAACTCAATATCGGGGCGCTTGGGAATCAGGTTCGCCAATTGCACGTACATGTGATTGCCCGTTATGAGGAAGATCTTGCGTGGCCGAATCCTGTGTGGGGTTATTTTGAGCTTAGTTCACAATATAGCCGTGATGCGCTTCAACGCCGTATCGCCGCCCTGCAAAAAGCACTTGAAGCATAACGTTATGACGCCATTTTAGGGCGATTAAAGAGTCATATGAAACAGATTGAACGCGCGAAAGCGTGGTTATTAAATAGCGAGGCGCCGTTAAATCCCCCTCGCTATCTTCTTTTATTGATCTACCGAATGGTGGAACGCTTTATGGAAGGGGAGCTTAAAGAGCGGGCACAATCGCTCACCTACACCACGCTCCTCTCCCTTGTGCCGCTTATTGCGATCAGCTTTTCGGTCTTAAAAGGGTTTGGCGTTCACCGCAGTTTAGAACCGCTTTTATATGATGCCGTCGGTTTTTTGGGCGAAGATCGCGCCAATGAATTTGTCTCCGTTTTGATCGGCCTTGTGGATAATTTTCAAGGGGTGGTACTCGGCGGGGCGGGGCTGTTGGTGCTCTTTTATACGGTGGGCGGTCTTATTTCAACCATCGAGCGCGCTTTTAATAAAATTTGGGGCGTTGTCAAAGGGCGTAATCTGCAAACCCGTTTTGTCAATTATCTCTTAGTGGTACTGATGGGGCCGGTCTTTCTCTTTGCGATTACTTCTGTCTTTTCCGGCGCG
>JAAZCI010000273.1 GCA_012513365.1 Lysobacteraceae bacterium | reverse complement strand
CATCAATCTCCCCGATCGTTGCCCTTTTTTCTCTCTATCTCTTGAGTGTACCAAAAAATGAAAAACTCGGCACGCTAAGAGTTCTATATTTAGCCCTTTTTGAGTGCGATAACAAGTTGATTTTCACTTTGTTTGCCGTTTCCGTAAAAATGGGGAACGAAAGGGTGAAGTGGTGGGCTGATGATTTTTAACAAAAGATGCCATTTCTTATGTTGCAGAGGGTAAAAATTAGGGCTATGATGAAATCCTTAGCGCTTATAAATCGTTACTTAAAAAAGGTTCAGCACGAGAATGAAAAATACTCTAGAATATAAAGGTTATTTACTGCGACGATGATTTAACTCATCTCTCATTTTTGGAGAGCTCGTATTTTTTTGAGTTAAATTTATCTACTTTATTCTGGAATTTTTCATGATACAACTGAACAACATCGATTATGCATATGGCAATACCCAAGTGTTGCATAATATTTCGCTTTCTGCTGATCAAGGGGAAGTGGTCGTGTTACTCGGACCAAGTGGCGCGGGAAAAAGCTCGCTACTACGCATCTTAAACCTCTTAGAGCAACCTAAAAAAGGCTCGCTATCGATCGCTGGTTTCAATTTTGATTTTGATAAACCGATCTCTGAACAAGAGATTCGCGCACTTCGTCAAGATGTGGGCATGATCTTCCAGCAATATCACCTTTGGCCTCACAAAACTGTTTTAGATAATCTCATTTATGCGCCGATGAAATTAAAAGGCATCGACCGTAAAACAGCGGTAAGCGAAGCGCTCGAAGCACTTTCGAATCTAAAACTTGATGGCTTAGAGAAGCGGTATCCCCTTAAATTATCCGGCGGACAGCAACAACGCGTGGCCATTGCCCGTGCATTAATGATGAATCCTGAGGTTCTCTTATTTGACGAACCGACCGCAGCGCTTGACCCTGAAATCCCCTCCCAAGTAGCCTCCATTATCGAAGATCTTGCCAAAACCAACATCACACAAGTGGTGGTGACGCACGATGTCGATTTTGCAAAACGGATCGCAACTTATGTGGTGTATTTAGAAGGGGGCGAGATTGTTGAGAAGGGCCGTAATACGATTTTTGAAGCGCCTCAAACTGAGAAATTTAAGCGATATTTATCGCACTAAATCAACATCAATCGACTAAGAGGAGTTGTCAATTATGATGAAGAAAACGTTAGGAGTTCTCGCACTGACTGCAGGATTACTTGCAACACCGGCGATGGCAAAAGAACTTAAAATTGGTACAAACCCCGCGTATCCTCCTTTTGAATATAAAGGTGAAAATAATGAGCTATTAGGCTACGACATCGACGTGATGAACGAGCTTTGTGCCATTATGGAGCGTGAGTGTGTCTATGTAGAACAAAACTTTGATGCGTTAATCCCAAACCTTCGTCTCCGCCGTTTTGACGCGATTATCTCGTCAATGGACGTGACCGAAGAGCGTGCAAAACAAGTGGCGTTTTCCGATGCCTATTATCAAAACTACTCAATCTACATCACCACGAAAGATAAAGCGGAAAAACTAGACGCGCTTGAAGGGGAAAAAATTGGGGTATTAACCGGATCAACGCATCAGCAATATATCCGCGATACTTATCCAAAAGCGACCGTTTCAAGCTACCCACAATATCCCGCTGCGATTAACGACCTCTTAATTGGCCGTTTGAACGTGGTATTTGGTGATGGTGAAGTGGTTTATGATTATGTAAAAGATAATGACAAACTCACCGTTCATGGCGAAAAAGTTACAGACGAGAAATACTTTGGCCAAGGACTTGCAATTGCCGTACGTCATCGTGATAAAGAGCTTTTAGAAGAGATTAATAAAGCACTTGAAACGTTCAAAGGCACAGAAAAGTATCAAGAAATTTACAACAAGTGGTTTGATAAATAACCCACCGTTGTGAAGTAACGTAAGGAGCGCTCGTGTTGAGCGCTCTTCTTATGAAGTAGGGAACAGGAATGATCGATTTTTTTACAACAGGGCATTTTGCTGCGATGTTGATAGGGGCGAAAACGACGCTCTATTTAGCATTTTCAGCGGTGATTTTAGGATTTTTATTGGCGATGGGCTTTGCATTATTGGAGTTGAGTCGCTTTCGTTTTGTTCGCTGGCCCGTGACATTTTTTGTCTCCATCATTCGTTCGCTTCCTGAATTAATTGTCATCTTTTTGATCGGTATCGGCATTCCGTATCTCTTCTTGAATTACGAAGATGCGTGGCTTCCAAGCAAGATGCACGATCTATCAAACGCACTTTTTGGGCATGATTTCGAGTTCTCATTTTTCTGGCTCGGCGTCATTGCACTCTCATTAATTTATGCCTCTTACGCATCGCAAACGATTCGTGGAGCGCTCCTTGCCGTACCGAAAACCCAGTGGCATTCGGGCGCGGTGTTGGGTCTTTCAAAAACATCGACCTTTTTCTATATTATTCTCCCTCAAATGTGGCGTCACGCGTTCCCAGGTCTTGGGAATCAGTGGCTCGTTCTGTTAAAAGATACGGCGCTCGTGTCGCTGATCGCCATTGAAGAGATTATGCAAAAAACCGACTACGCCTTCACCTCAACGGGGGATGGTTTTACTTGGTACGGATTAGCCGCGCTCATCTATTTAGCGATTTCATTGGTGAGTCAAAAACTTCAAGAGAAGCTCTACAACCGCATGACGGCGTATGAGCGTGAGCCAGCGGTATAAGGAGAGAGAGTATGTGGGATTGGGAAAGTATTATCACCTCGTTTAAAGAGATGATTGTGGTCGGGGTGCCAACGAGCCTTATTTTAACGGTATCGGCGCTCATTTTAGGATTTGTATTGGCGATTTTAATCACCGTGATGCGCTCACTGTGGGAAGGGAAGATTGCAGGTCGCCTCGCCGAGATGTTTGTCATCTTCTTTACCGGAACGCCACTTCTTGTGCAGATGTTCCTTATCTATTATGGCCCCGGGCAATTTGAGTGGGTCAAAAACACCTTTTTATGGGCCGCTTTTGGCAATGCGTGGTTCTGCGGTATTTTAGCCCTTGCGCTTAACTCGGCTGCCTATAGCAGTCAGCTTTTCTATGGGGCTCTTAAAAATATCTCCCAAGAGCAATGGAACTCCTGTTTAGCCCTTGGAATGAATAAGCGCGAAGCGTTTAGACCGCTCTTTTCACTCGCACTCCGCCGTGCGCTTCCAAGCTACTCCAATGAGATCGTCCTTGTCTTTAAGAGTACCTCGCTTGTCTCAGTGATCGCGCTCTTAGACATTATGGGCGTTGCAAGAGAATGGGCAGGGCGTACCTACGACCAGCTCACCTATTTCTTAGTCGCCGCTGTGATCTACCTCGCCATTAATGGCGTTTTAATCGCCGTAGCGAAAACCATCGAATCAAAAGCGCTTGCGTTTGAGAAGTGATTAATTGGTAAATTAGTAGACATAGTCTTATATATTAAGCCCTAATAAGTGAGATTAAACAACTGGTTAGGGCTTTTTGTTGTGCGTCGATTAAATTGCTTATCTAGATAGGTTTATCTAAGTAGATTAATTTTAATTCTAGATAAGAAAAAGCCCCAACTTAATAAGTCAGGGCTTTCGCGTCTGGCGGAAAAGGAGGGATTCGAACCCTCGATACGCTATAAACGTATACACCCTTAGCAGGGGTGCGCCTTCAGCCTCTCGGCCACTTTTCCTTCAACAGGTAAGTATTATAATAGAGATCGAAAAAATGTAAAGGGCAAAAAAGAGGCAAATGCGCTTTTTGTTGATTTTATTGGAGATGAGCCGGTTATAAGAGATCATATTAACAGAGTGAATCGCTTCATGGTTTTTGTGTTATGGAGTATATATTATTGTTTTGGAAGGAGTGTAATATTTCTTTACAAGGAAAAAAAAGAGATGTTATAGTTTTGTTATTAGCTTTCAAAAGAGAGTGGTTATCGTTAATAACAATTAATTATAAGTAGAGAAAACGATAGCCTCTTTAATTCATCCTCTTTCGTTTAAATTAATCTTATATTTAAGCGGCCCACCTATAGTGGGATTGATTCGATTCCCGGCAAAGGAGTCTGATATGACGTTTGAGCGATTATCTAATTTTATTGGCGGAGCATTTATTGCATCCGCAAGTTCCGAGAATTTTGATTTAATAGATCCAACAACAGGAAGTGTGAATGGAGTGTCACCAAAATCCAATGCAGATGATGTGGAACGTGCGCTCAATGTTGCACAAGAAGCATTTAAGTGTTGGCGCGAGACAACGCCTTCACAGAGACAACATTATTTATTGAAATTAGCGGATGCATTAGAGGCTGAGAGTGAAGCGATTATTAAGGCGCAAAGCCGTAACACAGGACAGCTTTATCATATGTTAGCAACTGAAGAGATGGCACCAGGAATCGATCAGATTCGTTTTTTTGCAGGAGCCGCGCGGATGCTAGAGGGGCGAGCTAGTGCAGAATACATTGAAGGGCTAACTTCGTCGATTCGACGTGAACCTTTAGGGGTCATTGCTCAAGTTGCTCCATGGAATTATCCCTTTATGATGGCGGGGTGGAAAGTAATTCCTGCGATTGCGGCGGGGAATACAGTTGTTTTAAAGCCCAGTGATACCACGCCAGAAAGTACGTTGCTTTTTGCCAAAATTGCGGCGGATATATTACCAAAGGGGGTATTTAATGTGATTTTAGGAGATGCTGAAACGGGCGCGTTATTAATGCAACATCCTCTACCACAGATGGTCTCGATTACAGGATCAGTTCGAGCGGGGCGTGAAGTAGCAACGGCTGCGGCACAAAATTTAACAAAATCACATCTTGAGCTTGGAGGGACAGCTCCGGTGATTTTCTTTGCTTATAGTGATTTAGATCGTGCAGCGGATCATATAGCGATGACAGGTTTATTTAATGCCGGGCAAGATTGTACTGCGGCAACGCGAGTTTTAGTTGAAGCCTCTATTTATGATCAATTTCTTAACAAATTAGTCGAGAGAACAAAAAATTATTCATATGGGTCGCCTGGTGATGAGTCAGCTCACTATGGGCCCTTGAATAATGCTCGCCAGCTCAAACGGATTGAGGAGATGATCGCGCGCTTACCCCCTCATGGAAAGATTGAGATCGGCGGTAAACAAGCAGATCGTCCCGGATATTATTTTGAGGCAACTGTGATATCGGGGTTAACTCAAGAAGATGAATTGATTCAAACAGAGATTTTCGGTCCAGTGATTACTGTGCAATCATTTATAAATGACGATGATGCGCTTGAACAAGCCAACGGGGTGATTTATGGGTTAGCGGCAAGTGTCTGGACGGAGAGTCACTCTCGTGCACAGCATTTTGCTAAATATCTTGATTTTGGAACGGTCTGGTTGAATACTCATATTCCACTCACGGCTGAAATGCCTCATGGTGGTTTTAAATCTTCAGGATATGGGAAAGACCTCTCACTTTATGGGTTAGAAGAGTATACACGTATTAAGCATGTGATGAGTGCATTAAATTAGGAGGAGATATGGCAGAGTCAACGTTAGCGCTGGTTAAAAAAGCACATCAAACGCTTTTTACATTGCATCAATTTGATGTGGCGGAAGAGTTCTTTTCTCCTCAATTTATTGAGCACTCACCTCTAGTCAAACAGGGGCTAAAGGGTTTAAAGGAATTAATTGAACGTCGAGCTGGACAATTCAGTTATAGCTTAGAGCGCGCCTTTTCTGATGGAGAATATGTCGTATTGCATGGTCTTTTTGAAGGACTGAGTGAACAGCCCCTTGTGGGGTTTGATCTCTATCGAGTGGTTCAAGGTCGTATTATTGAACATTGGGATATGTTGGTGGATCAAATGCCACCTAATTCCAGTGGACATACGCAACTTGATGGGGTGAGACATCTCAATCCAGAAGCAAGAAGAAGCGAGAGTCTTGAACGTGTACTTCCTTTTTTTCAAACGGTTCTTATAGATCAGCAGTACGATAAAATTTCGCTTTATACAACGGGTGAGAGTTTTATTCAGCATAGCAGTGATATAGGTGATGGTGCAGCTGCTATGGAGGCATTTTTAGTGCAGGCTAAAGCATCTGGAAATGCGCTCAATTATCATCATCTGCATCGAGTAGTGGCATCAGGTGATTTTGTGTTTACCCATTCAGAAGGAGATATTGGAGGGCGACGTGCTGCATTTGGAGAGCTTTGGCGCGTAGAGGCGGGCGGTGTTGCAGAACTTTGGGATGCAATTATGCCGGTACCTCTTGATGAGGAAGCGCTCCATCCTTACGGTATTTTTTAATTATAGTGATTAGGAGCGATTGTAAAAGACAGAGAGTAGTGATTGCTTCTCAATTTATTCTTTTGCTTACGCTCTATAAGTACAACAAATAGATAGGTGGTTTCTCCCACCTATTTTTTATATCTAGTAATTTGAGTCACTTTAGAAAAAATTATAAGTGTAGGAGGAGGCCTATCATTTTTGTTAAAACTTTTTATTCATCTATAGACATAAAAGGGCGCCCGATAAGAAAATATCAAGGCGCCAATGCGTTGAGTAACTCGAATATTGTAGGTCATGATTAACGCTAATTCATTACGCAGTCTTTTGTAATGTTTTTTCTAAAATAGCAAGCCCACGGTTTAGCTCATCATCATGAATTGTGAGGGGGGCTAAGAAACGAATGACATTACTATGAATCCCGGCAGAGTGGAGTAGTAACCCATGTTGGTTTGCATATTCGGTAATTTTACGAGTGCGATCCCCATCAGGGGTTCGGCTATTAGGATCTTTAACTATTTCGATCGCAACCATCGCACCTAGGCGGCGAACATCACCAATAAATGGATAGGTTGTTTGTAGTTTTTTCAAGGCAATTTCAAATTTCTTTCCTAGAACTTCAGCTTTGTCATTGAGATTTTCTTCTTCAATAATATCGAAAACAGCAAGCGCTGCTGCACATGCAAGTGGACTACCTGAATAAGTACCTCCTAATTCTCCAGGATTGGGAGTATCGATAATCTCAGCTCGTCCGATGACAGCACTCAATGGGACTCCTGCAGCAAGTGATTTAGAGACGGTCATTAGATCAGGAATAATATCAAAATGTTCCATAGCAAAGGTTTTTCCGGTACGTGAAAATCCCGCTTGGATCTCATCGGCAACAAAAAGAATGCCATGAGTTTGACACATCTGATAGACATGTGCGACAAAGCGCTTCGGAGGAATAATGAAACCACCTTCGCCCTGCACTGGCTCCATGACAAGGCAGGCGATCATTTCAGGCGCTGCCGTTGCGCTAAAAAACTCATCAAATCGTTCAATCATATAATCAATATAATCTTCTTCAGAAAGGTGAGCTGGGCGTTGATAAAGATAGGGGTAGGGCGCTTGATAGACCTCTGCAGCAAAGGGACCGAACCCTGCTTTATAAGGTTTAACTTTGCTGGTCATCGCCATGGTAAGATTAGTACGTCCATGGAAGGCTCGATTAAAAGTGATAACCCCAGTACGTCCTGTATATTTGCGTGCAATTTTAACCGCATTTTCTACTGCTTCAGCGCCAGTGTTAAAGAGTGCTGCTTTTTTCTTGTGATTGCCAGCTGTGATATTGCATAGCCGTCTGCATACTTCTAGATAGTTCTCGTAGAGCATGACATTAAAGCCAGGGTGAGTAAATTTTTCGGTTACTTCTTGAATGGCGCTGATTACTTTGGGGTGACTATGTCCGACGTTCATCACACCGATAGCGCCAATAAAGTCGATAAATTCTTTGCCGTCAATTGTCGTGATAGTGGCATTTTTAGCAAAATCAGCCACATTGAGATTGCTATTGCTGATGCCTCGCGCAACGTATTCTTCACGCATTTTTTGTAGAGTTTCTGTTCGGGTTGTCATGATAAATCTCCTTAAACATCTATTTTTATAATTTATAATAATTTGATTGCTAGATTAGCTGTTAGATTGACTACTGATTTTTGAGGTGGCGATACCCTTCAAAGTGCACTTCAGGAATTGGTTTTTTACGAATTATTAGAAACCATGCACCAATGAGATACCATCCCAAAACTAAACTCCACTCAATAGGAAAGCTAAGTGCTGATGGCATGCCGGGGAGATAGAGAGTTAAAAACCCGATACTTAAGATTACCGCCGTATAGCCGATCAAGCGAGGGTAACGGATTTCATAAGGGCGCTCTAATTCGGGCTCTAATTTACGTAATCGAATAAAAGCAAGTGTCACAATGAGATAGCCAAGAACTACGCCTATGCTACCTGCATTTACCAGCCACCCAAGCGCTTGACGACCTAAGAGTGGGGCAAAAAAAGCAAGTGCGGTAAGAAAGAGAATCGCATTTGAGGGCGTTCTAAATTTAGGATGAAGCTTAGCGAACCATGTTGGGAGCATATTTCGAAGTGCCATAGCATAAAGAATTCTGCTTCCCCCAATAACAAAGGCATTCCAACTGGTGATAATTCCAGCAATCCCCCCAATCACTAAGATTTTTCCTAAAAGAGGACTATTAAAGAGATGGGTCATCGCATCAGCTGTTGCGAGCTTTGAGGTTAGAAGTTCTGATTCAGGTAAACCTAACGAGACGCCATATATAATTAGGATATAGAACGCGAGAGCAGAGATGATTGAGATGACTAAGATTTTCCCGATTGATTTAGTTGCACGGATTTCAGAGGCAATTTGTGGGATTACATCAAATCCGACAAACATAAAGGGCACCATTACAAGAACATTGGTCATGCCTGACAGCCCACCTGTAAAGAGAGGATGAAGATTTTGAGAGTCCCCATAAGAGAGTGCGCCAAAGATCAATAAGAGCCCCACCCCAATAATGGCTAGAGTGAAAATGGTTTGAAAAATCGTCGCGGAACGAATGCCAATATAGTTGAGTGCTCCTAAGAAAAGTGCGCCGATTGAACCAATCATTGCCCATGTCAAATAGATATCTGATCCAGCAAGTGTCCAGAGTTTAACTTTATGTTCAATAGGAGCGATATAATCGATAACTGTGGGGAGTGCCACAGCTTCAAAAGCGATGACAGACATATAGCCAAAGAGGACGGACCATCCCGCAATGAAAGCAAGGGAGGGGTTGTAGGCTCTTTGTACAAATACAACACCTCCACCCGCTTCAGGTATAGCCGTGGCGAGTTCAGCATAGGTAAGACCAATGAGGGTGATAAGAATGCCACCTATGATAAATGCGAGAGTTGCACCTACAAAGCCTGCTGTTGCGACCCATTCGCCGGAAAGAATTACCCATCCCCAACCGAGCATTGCGCCCATGGCGAGAAACAGAACATCCATTGAGGAAATTGTTTTATCCATTGTTAACTCCTTTGTGCCTCGTATTAAAATTACCGGGGTAAATAAGGCGTTTATTGCATCATTTTTATTGTTATTATCGATATGGTTTTATGTGGTGTGTTACATGCAACTATGATGACTATGAGTTACTTATGACATAATAATTAACGTTTATCAACAAATAAAAGAGGTTAATTAGAAATTAAACCAATAAATTAGATAAAATTATAGATATTTTGTTTATCTGTATTTGCGGTTTTTTTGGGCTGTTTTCGAGGATGCTGGGTGGGTATAAAAAACCTCAATGATATGTTTTTGCTAAGACTAATTTTTGATCAGTTTTGATGTTGTGGCGTGTCCATATAAAGATATGATCTGTGTGTCACTACATCGCTTTGGTGTTGGGTTGGAAGCTATCGGTTTGGGCGATCTCCTGATGTTATTGACCAGAACAATCAAAATACTCGTCTGAACAAGATGTATTCACCTATCAACTAATCTGGTTTAATAGAGGTGGATACTATACTCAAACTGATAAGAAGCAATCAATAAACCCAAGGGAGAGAAAACGATGGATACCATTATTATTGTGTGGCGCTATCTTTATAAGAATCTAAAAATATTTGTTGTGCCGGCACTTGTGGTGCTGCTTACGATCTATCTGTTAAAGACGTTTAAATAATAGATCGTTAAAATTTTGAATGAGAGAAAGCCCCAGAGATGAAAATTTCTGGGCTTTTTTGTGTTAAAGATGAAGTTCAATCGCTGAAAATAGTCACTTTGTTTGGTTTTTAATCAAATAGATATTCGTTTGCGACACAACCGTGCAGTTGAGTTGGGTATATTGATACCTAACAGGTAGATTGCGTTGAGACTTACACAATATGTGTCTTACATGCCTGTATTTTATAAGTTTTGATTCTCAATTTATTAAAATTAGGAGGAGGTTATGGGATTTTGGTCAACCATTGGATCGGTGGCAAAAGGCTTGGGTCAAGAAGCTATAAAAGAGCTTAAGAATACGAGTGATAAAGTGAATGATTATGCTGAAGAGTTTCGGAATGGAACAGATGATCAATTAGAGATTATTATGAGACATGGAAAGACTCCGGAAGAGAAAGCCGCAGCTCGCAAAGTATTACGAGAGCGTGGCCGACTCTAACTCTGGTATCACCGATAATAAACTAGCCTAGGGATAACCTAGGTTTTTATTTATTATATTCATGACTATTAAGTGCCTGTAGATAGAAAAAATGAGCGAAAGCTATTATGAGACTGGAATGCGCAGAGATTACGGGTAATATATACTATAGCTCGTTAAACGACTGATAGAGCCCTAGAAATAAAAAGGTGAGGAGAGAAAACAGGATGTCTCAATTAATCGATAATATAAATTACCTTTTAGGTGATAGTCTTAAAGAAAACTTAGAGGTCAATGCGCGTTTAAAAATTGCCTCGGGCTGTTTTTCGATCTATGCCTATGAGGCGTTAAAAAAAGAACTATCAGGCATTGAATCGTTAGAGTTTCTCTTCACCTCTCCGACCTTTATTGCTGAAAAGAATTTGGATAAATCATTTTCCCGTGAAAAAAGGGAGTTTTATATTCCAAAACTAGGGCGCGAGCGCAGTTTGTATGGAACGGAGTTTGAGGTTGCGCTTAAAAATCAGTTGACCCAAAAAGCAATTGCTAAAGAGTGTGCACAATGGATTCGTAAAAAAGTCACCTTTAAATCGATTACGACAAATGAGGTACCGCCAAATTTCATCCACCTAAACAGTAAAGAATCTGATATTATGTTCTGGTCAAGCCGCAGTGGACACATTCACTTTATAATTCTCATACTCAACAGGACTCATGTTCCCGTTATATGTATGAAGACGCTTTAAATTGTAATACCTTATATATTCAGCAATATCTTTTCTCATCTCTTCTCTATTCAAAATGTTTTGTTTAAATAGCCAATCATGTTTTAAGCTACCAAAAAAACGCTCTATTACCGCATTATCCCAACATGCCCCTGTGCTCCCCATTGACTGAAT
>JAAZCI010000272.1 GCA_012513365.1 Lysobacteraceae bacterium | reverse complement strand
ATGGTCTGGACGGGAATTGGCGCAGTGGGTGCATTTATCGTGGGCGTAATCATTTTAGGTGAGCCCTTTACCTTTTTACGCGCACTCGCAGCTATCCTCATTTTAAGCGGGATTGTGCTGATGAAACTCGCGTCGTAACTGAGGGACTCTCCAAACAGATCTTATTGATATAAAGCAATAAAGCTATGATTGACAGACCCGCTCGCGGAACCCTTTGTCATAATGGCTCTATTTCGTTTATTTTCAATCTGTTATGGAGAGTCTTATGCTTCATCGCTACCCCTTTATTGCGCTCTTAATCGTGCCATTTCTCTCAGGAACTATGGCCTACGCTGCGCCCGGCAATCCTAAAGTAGCCACTCAAGCGCCCCGTCATCTTCCCGATCTGTGTGAGATGTTTGGTAACTATACCTCGGGCGATCATTCACTACAGCTCACAGCAACCGATGCAAATACCCTCACCCTTTCAGGAAGTTTAACGCCCACGATATTTGTTAAACCCACACTATTACTTGAAGCCCATGCGCCAACGGAAACGACTGATGAGCCTACAGATAACGACGAAACATCGCTTGAAACCGATGCTCCGCTTAAAACTGTTGATGCGATTGTAATCGAGCCAGAAGATGCACCGGCAACCGTTCTTCATGAAGGGGCGGATGAAATCAATTCAACGCTCACCATCAATGAAACGCTACCGCTTGCGGTATTTACCGGGGCGCCTAAACCGTCGAGCCAAAATGGAGAGATCCCATCCGGATATCGCCACGATCTTGCCGATCATGCTTCGCTCACACTCTTTCGAGATGATCACGGCATGCATTTTATTGAGTGGTATCAGCCAGGGTTTCGTCCGATTTTGCTGGAAAAATCTGCCAATAATCGGCAGGTTGTTCGCCCCCTTCAATGAGATCTTGATTCGATATTAGGGCTCTATTCCGGCGTTGCAAATTCCAATCATGGGCCGGATATGGATCTCATTGAGATTAAAATCTATACCGCATCCGCCTTTGGTGCGGAGCTTGTGATTATGCCATCAAACACCTTCCCGACGCTCCGTCTCCCACTAACCGATATTGAGCGAAATGGCAAAAACCAACAGAGCTTTCGGCTTGGGGAAAAAGGGGTTTATCTGCAAAAATCAGGGCGCACCATCACCATTAATACCCGTGACTTTTACTTTATGGGTGAGCTCGAGCAGAGTTTATAATCCCTAACACAGGCAAAAAAGAGGGACCGCCTAGTTGGCGATCCCTCTTTAAAATTGTGCTGTTTTCTATTAATTGTTCTACTTAAAATATCATCTCGCGAAGAACTTGAAAAGCGCTGACTGATATTAATTCAGGTTTCACGGGAAACCTTTTCTTTACGCTCAAATTCCGAATCAGATTAAGCAAAGAGCTCAATCACTTTTTTAAGTCCTGCCACTAAACGATCAATGTCAGCGTGATTATTATAGATCCCGAGCGACATTCGCGCCGTTGCCGGAACATTCATGCGACGCATTAACGGTTGCGCGCAGTGATGACCGACGCGAATTGCAACGCCTTCATGATCAAGCAGTGTGCCGATATCGTGCGGATGAATTCCTTCAATCACAAACGAAATCACCCCCGCTTTTTCCGGCGCCGTTCCAATAATACGAAGGCCGGGTAATTTGAGAAGTTCTGAGGTGGCATACTCAAGAAGCTCCGCCTCGTGAGCGACAATCGTCTCAAATCCGATCCCTTCAATCCACTTAATCGCCGCACCTAAACCAATAATACCGGCAATATTAGGCGTGCCTGCTTCAAATTTATTGGGTAGCGGTGCAAAGGTAGTTTTCTCAAAGCTCACATAATCGATCATGTCGCCACCGGTTTGATAGGGAGGCATCGCTTCGAGAAGCTCACGCTTTCCATAAAGAACGCCGGTGCCGGACGGTGCGTAGAGTTTATGGCCTGAAAAGACGTAAAAATCTACATCAAGTGCTTTCACATTAAGCGGATGATGCACCACGCCTTGCGCACCATCAATTAAGACTTTCGCCCCAACTTTGTGCGCCGCAGTGATAATGCGTTCAATATCATTCACCGTGCCAAGCACGTTCGACACTTGCGCCACCGAAACAATTTTCACCGACTCATCGAGCATTGCTTCAAATGTTTCATAGATGAGTTCGCCCTCATCGGTGATCGGAATGACAACAAGTTCCGCACCGGTTTCCTCACAGATCATCTGCCACGGAACAATATTGGCGTGATGCTCCATCTCAGAGATCATCACTTTTGTGCCCGGTTTTAACACCAAGCGCCCGTAACTGTGAGCGACTAAGTTAATGCTCTCAGTCGCCCCTTGGGTGAAGATGGTTTCACGTGAATCATTACCACCGATAAACGCCGTGACAACGTCCCGAACCGCTTCATATTCAGCCGTTGATTTCTCACTAAAATGATAAACCCCGCGATGAATATTGGCGTAATACGTTTCATAACACTTGCGCTCCGCATCGATCACCACTTGTGGCTTTTGCGCCGATGCGCCGGTATCTAAAAAGGCAATTTCGTGCCCTTTAACTGTCTGGTTAAAGATCGGAAACTGCGCCCGAATCGAAGATAATGACATAAAACAATCCTTCCCTTTATTGTTAACCGTTATAGAAGCGCTTCGATATCGTTATCGAGGATATGGAAGAGCCACTCTTGGATCGATCCATTTTCAATGCTCGCGACAATTTCAGCGCCGTACGCACGCATTAATAACATGCGCGCCGCATCGTCACTAAGGCCGCGGGTGCGCAGATAAAACATGTGATCGTGATCCATAAAGCCCACCGTTGCCCCGTGCGTACACTGAACGTCATCGGCATAGATCTCTAAACGCGGGATCGTCAACGTGCGTGCGCCATCGTTCAGTAGCAGCGTTCGCGTCATCTGATCGGCATTAATTTTTTGTGAATCCACATGTACATGAATCTCACCATCAAAGAGCGTCATCGCTTTATCTTTAACGATATTTTTGATCTGCTGATTGCTCTCGCACTCAGGTTTTGCGTGGCTCATATCCACCACGTGGGCAAGATGTTGCTCCTCTTTTGCGATATTGAGCGCATCAAGTTGTGTGTAAGCCTCTTCGCCATTGACGTCCATACGAATGTTTGAACGAATGATTTTACCGCGACTTTGATAGCTCACCGCGTGGAACTTACTCGATTCCGCTTGATCACAATTGAGCTCCATCACCGAGAAACTCTCATCGGAGTTGAGCACAACGCGCACCCACTCGATATCGGCATGATCTTTAATCTCAAGATCGATCTCAGGTGTCGCTAAATAGTGCCCTTCACCGGATTCAAGCAGAAGGAAACTTGCATGCGTATTCTCTTCGGCGTGAATGGAGATTTTGCTCTCAATATGAATCGGCGAAGTGGCCTCTGAAATGTGATGAATCACTACCGGGCGATCGAGCGTTGCTCCTTTGACTAAACGGATGTCTAAAGTGTTATTCTCAAAACGCACTAAAAGCGAATCGGGAAGCTGTTTCTCATTGATCCAGCGCTCACTCACCACGCCATTATAGATGGTTAAAATCACCGCATCTTCCGGAAGCACCGCATTGATCGGGCCTAAGCTATCGACAACGGTGGGCTTTTCCCACTCAACGGCTAAAATATCGCGAAAAGGAGTATCTTTCCAACGTTCAACACGTTGATTTTCTTTAAATTTAGTTAACATATCCTCTCCTTACTGATCTTTTCTTGAACCGCCGACATTGTCTCCTCGATACGCTACATACCCTTCCTGCTCAAGCTCAAGCGCGAGTTCTTTGCCGCCCGTTTTTACAATTTCACCATCGGTCATCACATGCACCACATCCGGTTGCACGTAGTTTAAAAGACGCTGATAGTGAGTGATCATTAAGAAGCTGCGATTGTTATCGCGAAGTCCATTAATCCCGTCAGCAATGACGCGAAGTGCGTCGATATCAAGGCCGGAATCCGTTTCATCCAAGATTGCGAGCGTTGGCTCCAATACGAGCATTTGGAGAATTTCGTTACGTTTTTTCTCACCACCAGAGAAGCCTTCATTTACTGAGCGTTTTAAGAATGCGCTATCCATCTTAACGCGCTTCATCTTCTCTTGGAGCGACTCATAAAACTCAAGAGCATCGAGCTCCTCTTCCCCGCGTGCTTTACGAATGCTGTTTAGCGCAGTGCGAAGGAAGTAGTGATTATTCACTCCGGGAAGTTCGACCGGATATTGGAAGCTTAAAAAGACTCCTAAATGGGCGCGCTGGTCGGGATCGAGTTCTAAAAGGTCGATGCCGTTATAAGTGATCGAACCTTCTGTCACTTCATAGGTATCGTTTCCGGCAATGACGCTTGCAAGCGTACTTTTACCCGAACCGTTTGGTCCCATGATCGCATGTACTTCACCATCATTAATGGTGAGGTTAAGACCGTTGATGATTTTTTTGCCTTCAACTTCGACATGTAAATTTTTAATTTCTAACATACTGTACTCTTATCTCTATTCTGTGGTTTAGCGGTCTTTTGAGCGAGAATCTGATCCATCACACCCATCGCCCTGCCGCTACCAAAAATTATTGTGCTGACAACACGGCGGCTCATTAGCCCACGCTGCCCTCTAAACGAATCTCAATTAATTTTTGCGCTTCAACCGCAAATTCCATCGGTAACTCTT
>JAAZCI010000271.1 GCA_012513365.1 Lysobacteraceae bacterium | reverse complement strand
TTCCAGATCTCATCGGATCCTGCACGCTGCTCTGGGCGAAGCGATAATTTAATGCTGATATCGGTAAAGCCGAAATGTTTGTAAACGCTCATCGCAAACGCATGGAAGCGGCGAACTTCATCAACGATCTGATCATCACGACAGAAGATATGCGCATCATCTTGAACAAATCCGCGTACGCGCATTAATCCGTGAAGTGCTCCTGATGGCTCGTTACGATGGCACGATCCAAACTCCGCTAAACGCAGCGGTAAGTCACGATATGAGTGAAGACCATGATTGAATACTTCAATGTGACAGGGGCAGTTCATCGGTTTAACCGCGTAATCACGATTTTCAGAGGCCGTGGTGAACATATTCTCTTTGTAGTTTGCCCAGTGCCCTGAACGCTCCCAAAGTGAACGGTCCGCAATCATCGGCGTACGAATTTCAAGGTAACCCTCTTCTTTTTGACGCTCACGCATATATTGCTCAACCACTTGCCAAATGGTCCAACCTTTCGGGTGCCAAAACACCATTCCTGGCGCGTCTTCTTGTAAATGGAAGAGATTTTGCGCACGGCCAATGCGGCGATGGTCACGTTTTACCGCTTCTTCAACGCGTTTCAGATGCTCTTTTAATTCTTTATCACTATTAAATGCTACCGCGTAGATACGGGTTAACATTTTATTGTTTGAATCCCCGCGCCAATACGCACCAGCCACGTTTGTTAACGCAAAGGCGATATTCGCTTTTTTCACATTGGGAAGATGCGGACCAAAGCAGAGGTCCATAAAGATATCCTCGCCATTATTACCTTGACGATAGAGCGAGATTTCCGTTTGATCTTCTGGCGCACGCTCGATGATATCGGCTTTGTAAATTTCGCCTTTATTAAGGAAATAATCGATCGCCGCTTGTCGCTCCCACATTTCACGGGTGACATCTAAACCCTCTTTAATGATCTCACGCATGCGCTTTTCAATCGCAGGAAGATCTTCAGGAACGATCGGCTCTTCAAAATCCACGTCATAATAAAACCCGTGTTCAATCGTTGGTCCGATCGCAAGTTTTGCCGTCGGATAGAGATCTTTGACTGCCCGCGCTAAAATTTGAGCCGCTAACGTATGACGAATAATATCAAGACCCGCTTCGTCTCGTCCCGTCAGTACACGGAAATCCACATCGGTCGTAATGGTGTGTGATAAATCCTTATCCACGCCGTCCACTACAATCCCGACCGCTGCTTTCGCAAGGCCTGGCCCAATATCATTCACAATATCAAAACCAGTGACATCACCGTCGTATTTACGCTCACTACCATCTGGTAATTTAACTATAGGCATTCAATTACTCCAATCATCAAATTTGCTTATTTCTTATTTAAATGCAGCCAAACCTTAATTATAGAGCCAACTGCTTTAGATCACAAACCCAATATTGTGCTTATTTATAGAGAATAAACGATAAATGATCGCAAGCCGTGATACGCTTAACTATTCACCCAACTCTATGTATAAAGTCATCTCTTCGAACTAAAGCCTAGGTTCTTTACCTAAATCACTACATATTTTATAAAAATTATATTAGAATATAGAAATAATTTCGTTGAAATGTTAACTTACTCAAGATTAACAGTATGAAAATCATAATTTTTTAGGAGATAAGAAAGCTGTGCGTTTCAATTATAAAACTCTACTAGGAATCGGTCTTTCTACGCTGCTTTTGTCTAGCGTACAAGCCAAAGAAATCCCCTTGGATAATCCCCTCCCTGCGAACTTTGTGCCTAGCGCAGAAATCGGCCTCGAGCTTGCTAGAACCACCTGTGGAACTTGTCACGGCCTTCAAGGAGATGGAATTATTCGCGACAAAGAAGGCAATCCTCGTTTAAATAAAGCGGGCGAGCCAATGTCAATGGGCCCAACCTTCCCACGTCTAGCGGGACAACATCCTGAATATATCCTTCAGCAGTTACGTTCACTACAGATCTCTCACATGGATCCTGAGCGTGCAAAAAAAGAGGGAATCTACCGCGTTGAAGTGCAAATGATGCCATACGTATCAATGCCAATGATGGGCGGTAAAATGCTCGATTCAGAGATGGCAGCTCACATCGCTGCATGGTTCTCATCACAAAAACCTGTGCTTGCCGATGCAGCAAAAACTCCTAGCAACGAATTTGAAACACGCATCGACTACCTCTACCGTGGTGGTGACGTTAACCGTAACATCCCCGCGTGTTCATCATGCCATAGCCCATCAGGAATGGGGAACGGCCCTGCAAAATATCCAATGATCGCAGGCCAATATGCGCAATACACCGAAAAACAACTCTTCGCATTTAAAAATAGCCGCGCTGAAAAAGCGGTTCGTAGCAACGACCCTGAGCGCATGATGCGTGATATCGCCGAGCGCTTAACTGATGAAGAGATTAAAGGGTTAGCAAAATATATTGAAACTCTCCAAATCAAACGCCCAACGATTCGTCAAGCGAACAACTAAATCGCCCTTGAATCCATTGGACGCTTCGCTTTAATTGAGAGCGCTAGCTATGCGAACAATCTATAAATCCCCTATTTGAACGATAATCCTAAAAGGTCGTATACTGTTCAACTAGGGGTTTTTATTTTCCCCTCCGTAATAACTAAAAGAGGATCGAACTGACTATGAAACGACTACTATTTTCGTTTGTTGCACTTTTAACCTTAGTGACGCAAGTCGCAACGGCTCAATCGACCGATGCCACCTTGTACGAAACCCTTTCAAACAAAGCCCCCCTTCTTGAAGGTGAAGCGAATAAAGTGGAAGTGGTTTTGGTATTTTCCTACACCTGCGGCACCTGTTATCGCTTAGACCCCTATATCGAAAAATGGGCGAAAGTGAATGAAGAGAAGGTCAATTATATCCGCCTTCCCTATCCTGGTCCGCGCACCAGTGAGCTCTACGCAAAAACCTATTACGCCTTTGAAGCGATGGACCAAGTTGAGCCCTATCACTCTGCATTTTTTGACGCGATCTTCAACGACAATCAGCGCTTTATCAAAAAAGAAGCCATTGCCGATTATTTCGCCAAAAAATATGACATGGACAAAAAAGCGTTCTTAGCGGGCTACGATTCATTTGCTACCAATCTTAAATTTAAGCGCTCTGCGGAATATATGAGTAAATATTATCGCGTTAACTACACCCCTGCGGTGATTGTAAACGGTGAATACGTGCTCGATATCGAAAAAGCGAATCGTTTAAATAATGCGAATGTCTCACCGTTTGATCAATTTATTATGGTACTTGATGGTCTTGTAAAACAGCTCTCCGAGAAAGACGCGAGCGCCAACAGTGACACTAACGCTGACGAAAAATAACGTTTTACCAGTGAAACATCAAAGGGATGGGATTTAACACCGTCCCTTTTTTATTTCAATTTTTTGAGCCCTTTTGTTCAGGCGCGCCATTCTGTACAATGGTAAATCGCTTTTTAATTTTCGAAAACGAGGCCTTATGACATCATCTCTCTTTTTTGAGCCGAACTTCGATCCTGTCATGCTCAAGATCGGTCCGCTCGCCATTCATTGGTACGGATTTATGTACATTCTTGCGCTCTTTGTGATTATTGCCATGGGGTCTTATCGCGCAAAGCAACCTGATTCCGGCTGGAAAAAGAGCGAAGTGAGCGATCTCGCCTTCTATCTCTTTTTAGGAGCGGTGCTTGGCGGACGCATTGGCTACACGCTTTTCTATCAATTTGAGACCTTTATTCACAACCCGCTCTACCTGCTTGGCATTACTGAAAATGGATTGTCATGGGCAGGCATGAGCTTTCATGGCGGGCTGTTAGGGGTGATTATTGCCGCCCTTTTCGCAACGCGGAAATTTAAAAAATCCTTTGCCGAGATTGCCGATTTCATCGCCCCGCTTGCGCCGATTGGCTTACTGCTTGGCCGATTAGGCAACTTTATTAATAGTGAATTATGGGGAAAGCCCACCGATCAAACTTGGGGATTTCTCTTTCACACTGCGCCCGATTATCTCTACGGAATCTATCGCCACCCATCAATGCTCTATGAGGCGGCCCTAGAAGGTTTTGTTCTCTTTCTTATTTTATGGATTTACACCCGTAAACCGCGCCCGGCGTTCGCGCCTTCTGCGCTCTTTTTAATGGGCTATGGTATTTTCCGTTTTATCGTGGAATTTTACCGCGAACCCGATGCTCATCTTGGTTATCTCGCCGGCGATTGGCTCACTATGGGCATGATTCTCTGCATCCCGATGATTCTCGGCGGTGCACTTCTATTTATCTATGCATATCGAGGAAAACACGATGCAGCAATATCTTGATCTTATCAAAAAAGTGCGCGACGAAGGGACCTTCAAGGACGATCGCACCGGAACTGGCACCTATTCGATCTTTGGTCATCAGATGCGCTTCAACCTGCAAGAGGGTTTTCCCCTTGTTACCACAAAAAAACTTCATCTGCGCTCCATTATTTATGAACTATTATGGTTTTTAAACGGCGATACCAACGTGCAATATCTCCAAGATAATGGCGTACGAATCTGGAATGAATGGGCCGATGAAGCAGGAAATTTAGGCCCAGTTTACGGCGCGCAGTGGCGTAGCTGGCCTACCCGTGATGGAAAAACGATCGACCAGATCGCCAATCTTATTCACGACATTAAACACACGCCCGATTCCCGCCGTCTTATTGTCAGTGCGTGGAATGTCGGCGAGCTTGCTAACATGGCGCTTCCGCCGTGCCATCTTCTGTTTCAATTTTACGTTGCTGATGGCAAACTCTCGTGCCAGCTCTATCAGCGCTCCGCCGATCTCTTTTTGGGCGTGCCCTTTAATATCGCGAGCTACTCACTCTTAACCCATATGGTCGCCCATGTGACCGGATTAGAAGTGGGTGATTTTATCTGGACAGGCGGCGATTGCCATCTCTATAGCAATCATTTAGAGCAAGTAGACCTGCAACTCTCTCGCTCACCTCGTGCGCTTCCGAAACTTAAAATCGATACACAAGCCACCGATATCTTTAGCTTTGAATTTGAGGATTTTGTCATCGAAGAGTACGATCCTCACCCTGCCATTCGCGCTCAAGTAGCCGTATAAATCATCATGATCGACGAAAATAATCTTGTACACGCCTACACCGATGGCGCCTGCAGTGGAAATCCAGGCCCAGGCGGTTGGGGCGTTCTATTAAAATATCGAGGGCATGAAAAAGAGCTCTCAGGCTTTGCCCCTGAAACCACCAATAATCGCATGGAACTTATGGCCGCCATTATGGCGCTCGAAGCGCTCAATCGCCCTTGTCATGTGGCTCTTTCTACCGATTCCCGCTACGTTCAGCAAGGCATCTTAAATTGGGTGCAAAACTGGATAAAAAAGGGCTGGAAAACGGCGAGCAATAAACCGGTGAGCAATCAGGATCTGTGGCAACGCCTATTAGAGGCCGAAAAACGCCATCTATCGGTGGATTGGCGCTGGGTTAAAGGTCATGCCGGTCATCCTGAAAATGAACGGGCCGACGATCTCGCGACCGGTGCAATCGCACAAGCTCGTAGCGAACAATAGCGAAAAAAGGAGAGATTCATGAGTAGACAAATTGTGCTCGATACGGAAACCACAGGGTTTGATCACGCAACTGGTGATCGTATTGTGGAGATCGGTTGCATCGAGATGATCGACCGCCAAATCACCGACAATCATTACCATGTCTATATTAATCCTGAGCGAGATATGCCGGAAGAGGCGTTTAAAGTTCATGGGTTGAGCGATGAGTTTTTACGCGACAAACCCCTTTTTGAAGCGGTTGGACAATCCTTTCTAGATTACGTCAATGGCGATGAACTGATCATTCATAACGCCGCGTTTGACGTGGGATTCCTCGATTTTGAGCTTGAGCGCATGGGTCTGCCGCCGGTGAGTAAAACCTCAAGCGTTATCGATACCTTAATTATGGCGCGCGATATGTATCCCGGGCAACGGAATACCCTCGATGCACTCTGTCGCCGTTTAGATGTCAACAACTCCAATCGTGTGCTTCACGGCGCTCTGATTGACTCGGAGCTTCTCGCGCAAGTCTATCTTAAAATGACGGGCGGTCAAGAATCGCTGCTGCTCTTTGATGATGGTAGCCAAAAAGAGAGCGATGCCGATGAGGATCTTTTAATGGCAACGGCGAAAAAAGTTTCCGGCGGTACACGAGTGATCTACGCCAATGCCGAAGAGCTCGCAGCGCACAAAGCCTTTTTCAATAAAAACTAAAACTCCCACGTTTAAAACGTGCTCACACAAAAACGCCCCGATTGACTCGAGGCGTTTTTTATTAACTAAACCTTAATTTATTTAAGATACTTCTCCGGCACGATGATGGTGCGAACATGTTCTTTATGGCGTTTATAATTGGGGTTATAAAATTCAATCGACGGCTGCTCAATGGAGAATTCACTCACAATGGCTGAGAGTTGCGTCGGCTTTAATACCTCAATCTTCACCAATTTAGAGACATTACGGCGTGGGACTTTTAAACGGCTCTCTTCTTGCGCTAAACGCGATAGTGCGAGCACCTTAGGAATATAGGCTTGGGTAATTCGCGGAAGGGAGAGTGACCAAAAGTCGGTTTTTTTACCCTCCCTTTCATTGCGTTTCATGGCGCGAAGTACCCGCCCTTCTCCGGCGTTATAGGCGGCAATCGCCAGTAACCAATCCCCATCAAAGCGGTTATGCAGATATTCTAAATAATTGAGCGCCCCTTGCGTTGAACGCTCGATATCGTAACGCCCATCAAAGACCCGCGTTACAGGAACGCCAAAGGTTTTCGCCGTTGCTTCACCCATCTGCCATAAACCGACGTGCGTACCACGATTTGATGCATTGGGGCGATAACTGCTCTCAACGAGCGGAATAAAGGCCAGCTCAAGTGGCATGCCACGGGATTTCACTTCATTTAAGACGTAGTTAAAGATCACCAAACGATCTTCGTCTAAATGACTAAAGATGGAGACGCTATGTTTGCGATAATTCTCCATATGACTTTTAACATGACGATGCTCACGCTCTTCTAACGAGAGTCCATCTGCTAAAATATCGGTCAGCAATAGAGGCGCTTTATCACGCCCACCCGCGTAAACCATCTGCGGGATGACGGCCATCACAATAAAGAGAATAAATAACAGTGATTGCCGAATCGATCTAATGCTATAATGACACTTTGGCAAAAATAGATTCATTGAAAAAACAACTTGTAGTAATTAATCAGTCATTATAGCAATACCCAATGAATTTATTAATAAAATTCCATTATCAATTCAATTAATTTAATGGACAACTCGGTGTAAATATAGCAAAATCCGATTATGCAAAAGACAAATCATTCACTGCTCTTAATCAACGGGCCGAACTTAAACCTTCTAGGAATGCGAGAACCCGAGACCTACGGTAACGATACTCTTGCGTCCATCGAATCCCGTTTGACCGATCTTTCACTGCGTAATAATTATTCAATTTTATGCATGCAGAGCAACCGTGAATATGAAATTATTGAGGCGATTCACCAAGCGAAACAGGACGGTGTTCGCGCAATTATTATCAACCCTGGTGCCTTTACTCATACCAGCATCGCCATTCGAGATGCATTTTTAGGCACCGATATCCCCTTCGTCGAAATTCATATCTCCAATATTTATCAACGTGAGTCCTTCCGACACCACTCCTATCTTTCCGATATTGCAGCGGGCGTTATTATTGGTTGTGGCACATTTGGATATGAACTCGCACTCATGAAGGCGATCGATTTAATCAAAGAATAGTTCGTTACAATACGGTACAATTACAGAGTCAATTTTAAGGAGTAGACTGTTTATGGATATCAAAAAAATACAAAAACTCATTGAATTATTAGACGATTCAAGCGTCGCAGAGATCGAAATCACGGAAGGTGAAGAATCTCTCCGCATCAGCCGTACCCCTAAAGAGGGCACCTTTGTTCAAGGGAACATGCCCCAAATGATGATGCCGCAAATGATGATGCAACAGATGCCTCAAATGCAAGCACCTCAAGCAGCTCCACAATCCGCGCCTGCTGCAGATGTAGCGGCCGATCCCGATGCACTTCCTGCGGGGAAAGTGATCCGTTCACCAATGGTTGGAACGTTCTACACCGCAGCATCTCCTACCTCAGACCCATTCACCGGCGTTGGTCAAGACGTTAAAGTGGGCGATGTGGTTTGTATCGTAGAAGCGATGAAAATGTTTAACCAAATCGAGAGCGAAATCTCAGGTAAAGTGGCTCAGATCTTAGTTGCGAACGGCGAACCCGTTGAATACGATCAACCACTTATGATCCTTGAATAAGGAGCGTATCGATGCTTAAAAAAGTTCTGATTGCGAATCGCGGTGAAATCGCGCTTCGTATCCTAAGAGCCTGTAAGGAGCTCGGCATCAAAACTGTTGCCGTCCACTCCACAGGCGATAAAGATCTCAAACATGTGCGTTTAGCCGACGAATCTGTCTGTATCGGCCCCTCGTCACCGGTTGAGAGCTATCTAAATATTCCTCGCATTATTTCTGCCGCGGAACTGACCGAAAGTGACGGAATTCACCCCGGTTATGGCTTCCTTGCAGAAGATGCCAATTTTGCCGAACAAGTGGAAACCTCTGGGTTTGTCTTTATCGGCCCTCGCCCTGAAACGATCCGCATTATGGGTGATAAAGTTTCAGCGAAAAAAGCGATGATCGAATCCGGCGTTCCTTGCGTTCCCGGGTCTGAAGAAGCGCTTGGCGATAATGAAAAAGAGAACCTCAAACTTGCTGAAGAAGTGGGTTATCCGGTCATTATCAAAGCCTCTGGCGGCGGTGGCGGACGCGGTATGCGTGTCGTTCACTCAAAAGAAGAGCTCATTAAATCGATCTCTTTAACCAAATCGGAAGCGAAAGCGGCGTTCAACAATGACATGGTTTACATGGAAAAATACCTTGAAAACCCCCGTCACGTTGAGATTCAAGTCTTAGCCGATGGTCAAGGAAATGCGATCTATCTCGGTGAGCGTGACTGTTCATTGCAACGTCGTCACCAAAAAGTGCTTGAAGAAGCCACAGCGCCCGGCATCACTCAAGAAGAGCGTGAACGCATTGGTGAAGCGTGCGTTGAAGCGTGTAAGCGCATCAATTATCGCGGTGCGGGAACCTTTGAATTCCTCTATGAAAATGGCGAATTCTACTTCATCGAGATGAATACTCGTATCCAAGTTGAGCATCCGGTAACGGAAATGTTAACCGGTGTCGACCTTGTGCGTGAACAACTTAAAATTGCGAGTGGTCAAAAACTCTCAATTTCACAAGAAGATATTCACTTCACAGGGCATGCGATCGAGTGCCGTATCAATGCGGAAGATCCGAACACCTTTATCCCTTCACCGGGTTTAATCACCACTTATCATCCCCCAGGCGGTCCTGGAATTCGTATCGATACCCACATCTATGCGGGCTATACAGTTCCTCCGTTCTATGATTCGATGATCGCAAAAATTATTGCGCACGGCCCTACCCGTGAGATGGCGATTGCCCGTCTTAAAAACGCGCTCAATGAGCTCGTAATCGAAGGGATTAAAACAAACGCGGATCTTCACTTACGCATTTTAGAAGATAAAAAATTCTTAGAGGGTGGCGTAAATATCCACTACCTCGAAAAAATGCTTAAAAACTAAGATCGCATTTAATAGCGTTTAGTATTTAGCGTAAACAGAAAAAACCCCAAGTTGACTCAAGTTCACTTGGGGTTTTCTTTTATCCCTATTTTTTATTACGTTTTTTAACGCATCATATTAGACCAAGTTAATTTAAAATCTCATCAACCATCATCTCAATGTGGCGCGGATCTTCATTAAGGCACGGCACAAAGTGATAGGCATCACCGCCGGCATTCATAAATTCCTCATAGTTTTCATCGGCCATCTCTTCGATTGTTTCTAAACAATCCGCGCTAAATCCGGGGCAGAAAACGGCAATTTTTTTGATGCCTTTTTTGGGCGCTTCATTAAAATATTCCGCCGCATAGGGTTGAAGCCACTCCGCACTTCCAAATCGGGATTGGAAGACCGTTTCAAATCGGTCGAGCGATTCCCCTAACTCCGCCGCAATCAGCTTTGTGGTTTCCATACATTGATCAAAATACGGATCGCCAAGATCATAGGTAGCTTTTGGCATACCGTGATAGGAGAAAACAATCTTATCGAGCGTATCGAAGCTATCGCCTAAGGTTTCACGAATGCGCTCGGCACAAGCTTGAATGTAGAGCGGATTTTTATAATACGCGCCCATCACTCGAATCGCGGGGAAATAACGCTTCTCTTTTAACACCTCGCCCACTTTATCCATCACCGTTGCAGTGGTTGCTGCTGAATATTGCGGATAGAGCGGAAATAGCACAATTTCATCCACCTTTGCTTCAATCATTTTTGTGATGCCTTGATCGATGGACGGCTGTCCGTAACGCATCGCAATATCGACCACATAATTTTCCGGAAGCAGCTCGCGTACTTTATTTGCTTGGTGCTGAGTAATATAGAGAAGCGGTGAGCCCTCATCGGTCCAAACGGTTTGATATTTGGCCGCCGACTTTTTAGGCCTCACTTGAAGGATAATGCCGTGCAAGATGGGATACCATTTCCATTTCGGCTCCTCGATAACGCGCGGATCACTCAAAAACTCTGCTAAATAGCGCTTTAAGGCAGGCGCTGTTGGCGCATCGGGGGTTCCGAGATTAACTAAAAGCACTCCGACTTTTTTTCGATTGTCCATATAATCCTTCTAAATCCTTCTGATTGGGTCTGTTATTTTAGGCAAGAAAAAAGGCTATACAATATTATATAGCCTTTCTACTGATTTGCGAATTGTTCTTATTTATCGAACTCTTTCACCTAATTTTTAGCGAGAATTAACCTAAAAGTGCTTTAACCGCATCCGCTTCTTCGCGAAGTTCTTTTTCAGTTGCATCCATTTTCGCTTGTGAGTATTCGTCAACGTCTAATCCTTGAACGATCTCATAGTCACCATCTTTACATACGCATGGGTATGAGTAGATGATGCCTTCTTCAACGCCGTATGAACCATCTGCAGGAACCGCCATGCTCACCCAGTCACCTTCTTGTGTGCCAAGTGCCCATGAACGCATATGATCGATCGCTGATGAGGCGGCTGATGCTGCTGAAGATGCACCACGCGCTGCGATAATCGCTGCACCACGTTGTTGAACTTGTGGGATATAGCTATCTTGATACCATTCGCGGTCAACGAGCGAAAGTGCAGGTTTCCCGTTTACAGTGGTTTTTGAAAGGTCAGGATATTGTGTCGATGAGTGGTTACCCCAGATGATAAGATTTTTAATATCATTGATGTGGGTTCCAGTTTTCTCAGCTAAGAGGCTTAAACCACGGTTATGGTCTAAACGAGTCATCGCAGTGAATTGTCTTGGGTTTAAATCCGGAGCATTTTTCATCGCGATTAGTGCGTTGGTGTTCGCTGGGTTACCGACCACTAATACTTTAACGTCACGGCTTGCGTGATCGTTAAGCGCTTTACCTTGAGGGCCAAAGATTGCGCCGTTCGCTTCTAAAAGATCTTTACGCTCCATTCCTGGACCGCGTGGACGCGCACCTACTAACATTGCGTAGTCTGCGTCTTTAAATGCAACGTTTAAATCGTCGGTTGCAATCACATCTTGTACAAGTGGGAATGCACAGTCATTGATCTCCATTACCACACCTTTTAACGCTTCAAGCGCAGGGGTAATTTCTAATAACTGTAGAATTACAGGTTGGTCAGGACCAAGCATATCACCTGCTGCAATTCTGAAGGCCATCGCATAACCAATATTCCCAGCGGCACCGGTAATCGTGACTCTTACTGGCTTTTTCATTCCTTTCTCCTTTCTGTCGTTTCAGTATAATTAACCTACATGCGAGATACATGTTATAAAATTCATTATACGCTAATCATAAAAGCTTTTTAATAGCGATCCTACCTTTATACCCCTATTGCATGAAAAAAGGTAGTAAAAATGTAGGATAAATTCTGGCCGTTAGCGAATCTTCAGCGATGCGAGCCCAATTAAGACTAAAATCACCGTTAAAATCCAAAAACGAACGATTACGCGTGGCTCAGGCCACCCTTTTAATTCAAAGTGATGATGAATCGGCGCCATGCGGAACACGCGTTTTCCGCGAGTTTTGTACGAAACCACTTGAATCATCACCGATAAAGTTTCCACCACAAAGAGCCCGGACATGATGAAAAAGACGAGCTCTTGACGCACAATCACCGCAATCACCCCAAGCTTTGCCCCAAGGGATAACGCGCCCACATCGCCCATAAAGACTTGCGCCGGATAGGTGTTAAACCATAAAAATCCAAGACCCGCACCCACCATCGC
>JAAZCI010000270.1 GCA_012513365.1 Lysobacteraceae bacterium | reverse complement strand
TCTGGTTTTATTTGCATTGATAAGGAGAATCAAATGAAAGCTAACATTGGTGGTATAGACCGCATTTTACGTATTTTAGTGGGCATTGTACTGATCGCTTTAACGCTTATGGGAACCATCGGCGTTTGGGGTTGGATCGGGGTTGTACCGCTTTTAACCGGTATCTTCAAATTCTGCCCACTCTATCCGTTACTTGGCATCTCTACGGATAAAAAATAGTTTTCCCTCATAATCAGCAGCGGCGCTCTCGGTATCGTAATCGGCAGCGCCGTTTTTATTGCCCGCGATCTGACAAATCGTCCCGTCTTAGAATAATGATATAATAAGGGTTTGTTTGATTATCAACCCGAGATAGGGGCTCACATCACCATGGTTTCATTTACTTATATCTGTACACGAATTTCGGCATTGTTCGGGAATAAAGACGATCTTTGCCGCATGGGAATCTATTATTATGAGGGAAATGAGGTCAAACGCGATCTAGACAGAGCCGCGCGCTACTTCAAAAAAGCCTCCGATAAACACAATACCAAAGCGCTCTATTATCTGGGGCTAATCGAACTTGAGCGCCTCACCGATGTACTCGAATACGCGCCGATCTTACGTTATTTTGAGCTCGCTCGAATCAGTGTTTTAAAAGCGGTCAATTCCATTAATGAGATTGAAAAAACGCTCTTTAATTTAGAAAAATCGCCGGAAGTCGCCTCCACCCTCTTTAAAATCGGCTATATGTACGCCAACGATAGCAGCGTCCACCGCAATTATGAGAAGGCCGCGCAATATTATAAACGTGCCGCCAGTTTCGGGAATTATCACGCTAAAAATCAGCTCGGACAACTACTATTAAAAGGCGAAGGCCGTGTTGAAGCGAATCGTGATAGTGCTTTTACCTATCTCTTTTCGGCGGCGCGCGATGGATTTAATCCCGCTAAAGAGACGTTAATCCACTATTTTAGTAATGATGAAACCCTCAATGAGCTAAAAACTCATCTCGATGAGCCTAATTTTGCCGCGATCTATGCCTCAATGCTCTACGATGGACTCTATGTAGAATCAGATTTTGAAGGGGCGGAAGAGCATTTCCGCATTGCTGCCCGCGAACGTCATCCCGATGCGATTTTCCATCTCGGACTGATCTATAATGCCCGCGGGGATAAAACTCGAGCGGAGGAATATTTCAGCCATGCCCGCTCACTCAATCATCTTGAAGCACTCAACATGCTCAGTGCAACAGCGAATCAAGCAAACCCATAACATCATTATTTATTATTCTTAAATCGCGAATCACAGCCCTCCCGAATTTGACACAAATCGTCACGTTATTAGGAGGGCTTTTTTCTAGCACTTTTATGAAACTTGTGAGGTTTATCGCGATACCACTCATAAATGGTCACCGCAATCCCGCGCGCCACTAAGGTTTCATCGATTAATGCCTCAATCTTATTCCAATCCCCACCTGCAAGCCCTGCCCCAATTTTTGGCATATGGACGCTCGCGTTTAAAACTGCCGCTTCATCGGCGAGCTTTTCAAGACACGATTTCAGCGCATCATACCGAATCGGTGGAACGCCCGCAGTATCCGCCACAATATCATGTTGCGCCACCATATTGACCACATAGGTATCGAGCTCCACTTGCACCGTTTGAATCTCGCCCAGGGCAAAATTATTGAGATCGCGATGCTTGTACCATAGATAATAGGACTCCTCCGGATCACGCCACCGTTTTGAAAGCGCCAGCACAAATCCCGCGCCCCAACCGCCCACATCATTACAGATATGCGCAATTA
This sequence comes from Lysobacteraceae bacterium, assembly GCA_012513365.1. Classification (GTDB taxonomy): domain Bacteria; phylum Pseudomonadota; class Gammaproteobacteria; order Cardiobacteriales; family Wohlfahrtiimonadaceae; genus CALZBJ01. The sequence goes on along the minus strand of JAAZCI010000270.1, from coordinate 1,292 downwards.
ATTTAAGCTCTTTCCCCTGCGGATCGGTCGCATCCCCATATTGATACTTCATCATTCCTCCCGGATCGTTCGTTTCTTTACATTTCTTATTAAAATTTTCTACTCACGGATTCGCTAGCGTGTTAATTTGACAGATAGCGCCACGTTTGGCCTTGTCTGATGAGGCTCTCTTGTGATTCCTTGGGAATATATCATCATTCCGCATCAGAGTAATTGACTCAACTCTTATTGAATAACAATCAAGCAGATACCCTTATTATGAAAAAAGTATTAACCATTGCCGGATCAGACACCTCGGGCGGTGCCGGCATTCAAGCCGATCTTCGCACCTTTGCAAAACACAATCTCTACGGCACAACCGCGCTCACCGTGATTGTCACCATGGATTACCAAAATGGCTGGGCGCACAGCGTTTCCCCCATTGCCGTTGACACCATTAAAGCGCAGCTCGATACCGCATTTTTGGGCTTAACCCTCGATACCATTAAAACCGGCATGCTCCCAACGCCGGAAATTATCGATCTCGTGGCGAGCTATCTTGAAAAAGTGCACGGAAAAATGCCGATCGTGATCGATCCTGTGATGGTGTGTAAAGGCGATAAACCGCTCTTCCCCGAACATGCCGAAAAGATCCGAGATACCCTAATTCAATACGCGACGATCATTACCCCGAACCTCTTTGAAGCGACCCAACTTGCCCATATGAAACCGCTCACTTCTCTAGACGAAGCGAAAGAGGCAGCCGAGAAAATTATGCAAACGGGCGGATGCGAGTCACTCGTGATTAAAGGCGTTGGTAGCTTAATGTCCCCCAATACCGCGGCTGATCTTTTCTACGATGGCACTGAATTCACCTTAATTGAAGGCGAGCTCATCAATACCACGCACACCCACGGCCTAGGTTGCACCTTTGCCTCACACGTTGCCTCATTTATCACCAAAGGACTCACGCCAAAAGAGGCCTGTATCGCCGCAAAAAAAGCGATCTCTCAAGGCCTTTTGAAAAATTTTGCGTTAAATGAATATGTCGGCACCCTCTATTTTCCCGACAGTTTCGAGAAGTAGTGTCTACACCCCTTTGATCAACTATTTCAGCCGTTTAAATCGCGCATTACTTGCGTATTAAGCGAGAAATCCGTATAATGATCCATTACATCAAACGGGGGCGTTCCTGGATTCGACGGGGATGTTGAAGTTTGAGGTGCATGTCAAGATGGTCGAGAGTCTTGTAAAAACGCGGCAAATTGTATAGTTGCAAACGATAACAACTACGCTTTAGCAGCTTAGTCTGC
>JAAZCI010000269.1 GCA_012513365.1 Lysobacteraceae bacterium | reverse complement strand
ATGTTGAGCTGATGGAAGAAAAGACCCGTCGCCGCGATATCTTAGTGGAAGAATGGCAACTTTTTGAGTGGTACACAAAACGGATTCCCGCCGATTGTTACTCCGTTGCCGCCCTTGAAAAATGGTGCAAAACGCCGAACAATAATGATTCGCTCATCTTAACGAAAGCCGATATTTTAGCTCGTGATGATGCGCTCAATCTCGAAGACTTCCCTGAAACGGTGCAGTTTAATCAATTAACCTTAAACGCGCTCTATCTGTTTGATCCGTCCAATGAATCCGATGGAATGACGCTCTTGGTACCGCTAGCTGCGCTCAATTTGCTCGATAAAACGCGCCTTGATTGGTTGGTACGTGGGCTGATTGAAGAAAAAGTGGTGGAGATTATGCGCACCATGCCCCGCGCGCTACGCCGAAATTTTGTCCCGCTTCCCAATGTGGCCGCCGAGATGGTGGAGCGCCTCGAGTTTGGTGAGGGGAATCTCTATTATCAAATCGCCGACTTTTTAACCAAGCGCTCGGGCATTACTATCGAACCGCATAATTTTAATGAAGAGGCATTGCCGCGTCATCTGCGTATGAATATTCGTGTGATCGATACCGGTGGGAAAACCCTGGGCGAGAGTCGTGATCTCAATGAACTGCGGGAAACGTTTAAAGCAAAAGCGGCCTCAGCGTTCCAAACCCTTGTGGAAAAAGGCAAGCCGAAAGTTAAAGTGCGCAAAACTCGCGGGAAATCTGGCGAGGAAAATGATGCGCATCACCATCAATCGGGTGCTCAAAACGCATCTGACACTCATCTTCCCGATCATGATACGGTGCTCGATCCGAACAGTTGGACACTGGAAAAATCGGTTAGTTTTAATCGTAATGGCATCCAATTGATGGGCTATCCTGCGCTTGTTCTTAAAAAAGATCAGCTTAAAATGGAGCTCTGCGATCGGGAAGCGGTGGCGGAGCAGAAACATCTCACCGCGCTGATTGAACTGAGCCTCAATGCGCTTAGCGAGCAGATTAAATATCTCCGCCGTCAATGGCCACAGTTTGGGAAATTAGCATTAATGTTCCGTCCCGTTGGCAGTGAAGAGGCGCTCCGTGAAGATCTCATGCGCGCGGTGATTAAAGATGGCTTTGAGGCAAATGAACTGCCTCGAGATGCGAAAACGTTTAATCACATTGTGGAGCATCTTCGCCGTGAGATTGTGAAAAATGCCACCGATTTAAGCGGGCTAATTATCGATATTTTTGAGCGCTATAAAACTGTGCGCGAGACGTTAAATACGCTTCACCCGATGAATAAAGCGATGATTGAACGGGAGATTAAAGCCCATCTCGATCGCTTAATCTATGTGGACTTTATTAGCCAAACGCCGCGGGAATGGCGCTTACAAATTCCCCGATATTTAGAGGCGATGGCGATTCGAGTCGAACGCTTCCCGCAAAATGTGAATCGTGATAAAGCGCAACACGCGGTGCTTGAATCCCATTGGCAAAATTATCAAAAAGCACGGGGATTCTTTAAAAATCGTGAAGAACTTTACGGCGCGGTGGAAGAGTATCGCTGGATGATTGAAGAGATGGCGGTCTCCTTTTTTGCTCAGCCGATGAAAACGGTGATTACCGTCTCTGAAAAGCGGCTTAAAAAGGCGTGGGAAGCGATTGAACTGGTGATTAAAAATAGTGATTATCGTTAAGGAACCCTGATGATGTAGCGCAGGATCGACAATATTTAAGGAGAGGATAGGAGGCACCAAGACGCAAAAGCATGGCAAAGATCAAGGGATCGATGCTGTGCCGGTGTATATTAAAGTATGGATCTATTTTCGTGGTTGGAACCCATCTTTATTGACTATGGATACGTCGCCGTATTCATCGTTTTACTGCTGTGCGGATTTGGGGTTCCGATTCCTGAAGATGTGACGCTGGTAGCAGGCGGGGTGATCGCAGGACTTGGGCACGCAAATCCCCACATTATGGTGGTTGTCGGGCTTGCGGGCGTATTAATTGGCGATGGGGTGATGTTTCTCGCCGGGCGCATCTTTGGCTATCGGATTTTACGGCTGAAATGGGGGGCGCGGATTATCACACGCAAACGTTATATTCGCGTTAAAGCGCTCTTTACCAAATATGGCAATTGGGT
>JAAZCI010000268.1 GCA_012513365.1 Lysobacteraceae bacterium | reverse complement strand
GTTGTTTTAACCGAGGAAGAATCTTGGTTTAGCGAAGAGATTGAGCGCACGCACCTACAGCTTCCCGTCGTTGATAGCACCATGACGATCAAAAAAGAGGCTGGTGAAGGCGTGGTGGAGTATAGCGGTCACGTCTCTGATTTTGTGCTCAACTATAACGGTAAAAAAGGCTCGTTTGGTAATTTTAAAGTGGCGCAAACCACAACGGGGATGAATGTCGATGAGCTCCAAGCTTATTATGCATTTTTAGGCACAAGCCTCCGTGCGGGGATTGAGGAAGAGCTCTTCGGTGAGGTGAGTGAAACGCTTCGTCTTGAAGTGGCTGAACTGGTGAAACGTATGATGAGCGAAAAGTTTGTCAGCGATTTCTCGATGGTGTCAACGCTTGAAAATGGCAACAGCGCGTCAATGAAAGGGGTGATGGATCTCAATGAGAACTACGCCGCCGTCGTACTTGATGATATGGCAGATTTTGGCGCATTATTGGAAGCCGTCAACAGCATGCACATTGAGATTTCAGTGCCAAAAGCGTATATCGTTGATCAAGTATTCACTGCGCAAACCCTCTTTGATGAGGACTTTGAGAATAAAGACCCAGCAGCCGCGCGTAAAGAGATCGACGAGGGCATCACCATGGGCTATATGTTTATGGCGATGATGCTCCCGCAAGATTACAAACTGTATGATGCAGCGAAAGAGACCTTTAGCGTTGTGATCGATTACGATGGCACGGTGTTTACCATCAATGGCGTTGCGCTCGATCTTGATGAAGTTACACGTCTTTTTTAATCGATATTCAGAATGAAAAATTGGCTTGCATAACTTCTACAGGAAAAAGTTGTAAAAAAAGAGTAGAATAGTGCATGGCACATAACCAAAATCAATAAGCCCAAAGCCATCTGGTTTGGGCTTTTTTCATCATAAAAAAGGAAACAGACATGAACTTAAAAGATCAATTAAAAGACGATATGAAGACCGCGATGCGTGAGAAAAATCGTGCCAAGGTCACCGCGATTCGCTCAGTTCTAGCTGAAATTCAATCGATGGAAATTGATAAACATGGCGAGCTCTCCGAAGACGATTTCATCACGATTTTAAATCGTATGGTAGCGCAACGCCGTGAGTCGATTGATCAATTTAAAAAGGCCGATCGTCAAGATCTTGTGGACGTTGAAGAAGCTGAGCTTGGCTTTTTAGCGCCCTATCTTCCTGAGCAGTTAAGCGATGAAGAAGTCCTTGCCATTATTGACGAAGTATTGGCGGAAACCGGCGCGTCTGAAATGAAGGATATGGGGAAAGTGATGACTGCACTTCGTCCTAAACTTCACGGAAAAGCCGATATGGGTGAAGCGAATAAAATCGTTCGCAGCCGTCTTGGTTAAGCGCTCGCTTAATTTTAAAAGACCTTCTAAAAGACTTTTGAAGTAATACAAAAACGCAGGGGCATTTAGGCATTCTAAGCGCCCCTTTTATTAACTACTTATCGTTAATTAAAGATAATAAGGATTGGCAGTTAATGGAAAAACGAGGATTTATTCCACGGGATTTTATCCAAAATTTGGTCGCACGAGCGGACATCGTTGCGGTCATTAATATGCGCGTTCCTTTGAAGAAAAAAGGGAAGAACTACACCGCATGTTGCCCATTTCATGAAGAGAAAACCCCCTCCTTTTTTGTCAATGAATCCCGTCAGGCGTATCACTGTTTTGGGTGCGGCGCGAAAGGGACGGTGATCAACTTCTTGATGGAGTATGAACAGCTTGAATTTAAGGAAGCAGTGGAAGTGCTTGCAAGCCATGAGGGAATGGATGTGCCTTATGAGCGGGGCGCAAATTACGATCCGCAAAAGGCTGAAAAGCAAGAGACGCTAGTCGATGTCTTAGCGCGCGCGAGCCAATTTTATCAAGCGCAGTTACGCAGCAGTAGCGAAAAAGATCATGCCATTTCCTATCTTAAAAAACGGGATATCAGTGGCGAGATCGCAAAACGTTTCGGGCTTGGATTTGCGCCAAGTGGCTGGAGTAATCTGCTTGATGCGCTCAAAAAAGAGGGCGTGAAAGAGTCGATGCTGATGGAGGCAGGATTGTTAAGCGAATCGCAGCGTAACAGTTACGATCGTTTTCGCAATCGCATTATGTTCCCCATTCGCAATCGTCGTGGTGATACCATCGGCTTTGGTGGCCGGGTATTAAGTGATGAAGATTCGCCTAAATACCTCAACTCGCCAGAAACGCCGGTGTTTCATAAAGGATCGGAAGTCTACGGGCTCTATGAGCTGCGCAAATATACTCGCCATTATGATGAAATTATCGTAGTGGAAGGCTATATGGATGTGGTGATGCTCGCGCAATATGGCATTGGTAATGCGGTGGCAACACTTGGAACGGCGATCGCGGCACGGCAAATTGAGATGCTGCTCCGTTACACTTCGCATCTGGTTTTCTGTTTCGATGGGGATCGGGCGGGGCGTGCGGCGGCAAGTAAAGCGCTGGAAGAATCGCTTGGGGTGATTCCGGCAGGGAAAGAGCTCTCATTTCTCTTTTTGCCCGAGGGAGAGGACCCGGATTCTTATGTTAAAGAGCGTGGCACGGAGGCATTTAAAGCGGCGATTGAATCCTCGGATTCGCTCTCTAAATATCTCTTTGAATCGCTTAAAGAGAATTTTGATACCAAAACCCTTGAGGGGCGGGCAGCAATGCTCGAATCGGCGGCAGAAAAGATCAATCGAATGCGCGATATTCCCCTTCGAGATCTGTTGCGTGAAGAGCTCGCGAAAACAACGGAAGTTTCTGAGTCGCTCCTTGAAAGGCATGTGCGTAAAGGGCGAACGCCGCAGCAATGTAGGTATATCGATCTTCATCAAAATTTAAGCATTACTGACCGGATTGTGGTGCTTTTATTAAATGATCCGAGCTTAATGAAAGAGATTGGCACTTTTCAATTTCTGCTCGAAAGCGATGATCGGGATCACCGTAGACTCTACTACATTATGAGCACGCTGCAAGATTATCCGACGATTAAAAATGCGGCGCAGCTTCTCTTTCATTTTGAGGAGGAGAGCTGGATCGATTGGCTTAAAAATTTAAGCGTGAGCGAGATGATGCTTGAGGCGCGAGAAGAGCAATTGCTTGAGCTTCAAGATCTATTAGCGCAGTTAGCAAAACAAGAATCGCCGATGAAACGGGTCTTGCAAAAGCTTCAACTTGGCGAACCGCTCACCCCTGAAGATGAGGCGATTTTACGGGGCGGGCATTAGGTTTAAAAGCGAGACCTCATAAAAAGTTGCGCCGATTCATTTAAATGAAAAAACGGGAAAAAGGTAAGAAAGCGAGCATTATTCCACATTAGCGGGGATTGAATGCTTGCTTTTTTTGTGCTCGTTTTAGCGATAAATTTTTTAAATGAGCATTTTGAAAATATGGGCGTATACTCGCGCTTGTAACGTATAAAACGCTGATCGTGCGACGTTACACTCTCTATTCACTTCACGATAACAACGAATATGCCGGCAGTTAAGGCGCTTGATATTGCAATGATGTCAAAGAAGTGGATGTTCATATAACAATCGAACTCTCGGTTATTTTTCGTAGAACACATTAGCACCAAACTTACGTATTTTCGCGCTTAAATTTTAGCGATAAAGCTTCAGTTTGTCAGATGTTATCGGGCTAATGATAAGGGATGTCCCTTCCGAAAAGTACGAGTGAGAGCGCTTTTTTTGGTGGAGGAATACCGATATGAAGCGACTTAACTTTTTACACAAAGCACAATCCCCATTTCCTCTTAAAGAGGTGGTCATCACATCGCTCCTCGTTGGTGCGATCGCGCTTCCCATTGCCTATGCGAAAGATAAGGTGGTGCGCGTCTATAACTGGAGTGATTACATGAAACCGGAAGTGCTTGAGGATTTTACTCAAAAAACCGGCATCAAAGTGATTTACGACACCTTCGATAGTAATGAAATGCTTCTCGCGAAAACGCTCGCAGGGGGCAGTCAGTACGATATCGTGGTGCCCTCATCCTTTACCGTAAGCTATCTCATTCAAGCGGGAAAACTCGAAAAAATCGATTTTAACAAGCTTGAAAACCGCGATAATATTGCCCCATTTGTGAACGAACGACTCGAAGCGCTTCCCGGCGTATCGGATTATTCGGTTGCCTATATGTGGAATTCAACCGGTTTTGCCTACAACGTCAAAGAGGTGACTGAGCGCCTTCCCAATGCGGATACCGACTCATTATCACTGCTATTTGATCCACAAAATGCCAAAGCGCTCGCCAGTTGCGGAATCTATGTGTTAGATACGCCAACGGAGGTGATGCCGCTTGCGTTGATGTATTTAGGGCTCGATCCAAACTCCACCAAGGATGAGGATTTAGCGAAGGTTGAAGCGCTCTTTAAAGACATTCGTCCCTACATTAAAAAATTCCATTCATCGGAGTATTTAAACGCGATGGCAAACGGCGATGCCTGCCTTGCAATCGGTTGGTCGGGCGATTTTTATAATGCCAAAGCGCGCGCAAAAGATGCTGGAAAAGGCGTGGATATTCGCTATGTGATCCCGAAAGAGGGCAGCATTGTAGGATTTGATCAGCTGACGATTTTATCGAGTGCGGAAAATAAAGCGGAAGCGTATCAATTGATCGACTTCTTAATTGATGGCAAAAATAATGCCGAGATTGCGAACTTTCTCGATTATTCAACGCCCAATCAAGCAGCCTATCCCTATTTAACGGAAGCGAGCCGCAATGATGAAGGGCTCTATCCGCCGAAAGAGGTGATCGATCGCATGCAGATGTTTAAGCCGCAGACGCAAAAAGAGCAGAAAAAGATCATGAAACGCTGGCTCAATATTACCATGCATAAATAATGGTGAGTCTAGCGAGTTACAGTTGATTTGAAAAAGCCCGAATAGCTCCGTAAATGGAGGGTTATTTGGGCTTTATTTTGCCTGATGCACTCTTTTAAAAAAAGATAAAAAACGTAAAAAAGGGTGAAAAAATAGTATCTTCCGCGGGGAAATAAGGCTATACTCGTGCTCACGTAGAGTGTCCTGCCATTTTATTACACTAAAACAAAAACGGCGACGACTCTACACTCTCTATTCACCTCACGATAACAAGAAATAGGCTCCAAAGCCGCTGATATTGCAATGATGTCACAGAGGTGGATGTTCATAAACGATGGAACTCTCGGTTATTTTTCGTTCACGCATTGACGCAAAAACGTAGCGGTTTATGTTGGTTATCGGGTCAATGAAAGAGGTTTTCTCTGCCGAAAAGTACGAGTGAGGGCGCTTATTTTGGTGGAGGATACCGATATGAAGCGATACACATTTTTAAATATGGCTGCGCCGCAAAGTGCAGGATTTTCATTTACCGCGCGCGTGCAAAAAAGCATGCTGGCCGGATTATTAGCCGGATCGCTATTGATGCCTTTTGCGTTCGCCCAGAGCGACCATGCGGGCAGAGCGAGTTTGGGCGAGGTGCGCGTCTATAATTGGAGCGATTATATCGACCCTGATAAATTGACCGAATTTACCGAAATGACGGGGATTCGCGTGATTTATGATACGTTTGATAGTAACGAAATGCTCCTTGCAAAAACGCTTACGGGAAATGGTCAATACGATCTCATTGTCCCTTCGGCATTTACGGTGAGTTATCTGATTCAAGCGGATAAACTCGAAAAGATCGACCGCTCGCAGCTTAAAAATCTCGATAATATTGCCCCTTTTGTCAATGAACGCTTAGAGGATCTTCCGGGCGTTGCCGATTATTCGGTGGGCTATATGTGGGGATCGACGGGGCTTGCCTATAACGTCAAAGCGGTGGAAACGCGTCTTCCGAATGCGGATCATGGCTCGATGTCGCTGCTCTTTGATCCTGAGAATGCCAAAGCACTCTCGAGTTGCGGAATCTATCTGTTAGATACGCCGACAGAGCTTTTTCCGATGGCGCTCACCTATCTTGGGCTCGATCCCAATTCCACTCATAAAGCCGATTTAGACAAGGCGGAAGCGCTTCTAAAATCGATTCGTCCCTATGTGAAAAAGTTCCATTCTTCTGAGTATGTGAATGCGATCGCTAATGGCGATGCCTGCTTAGTACTCGGCTGGTCGGGCGATCTCTATCTCGCGAAATCGCGGGCAAAAGAGGCGGATAATGGCGTTGAGATTCGCTACATTATTCCGAAAGAGGGCGGTCTTGTGGGCTTTGATCAGCTTGCGATTTTAAAAGATTCCCCCAATAAGGTAAATGCCTATAAATTGATCGATTTTCTGATCGATGGGAAGCACAATGCCGACATCACCAATTATCTTGATTACGCGACGTCCAATCAGGCGGCGATGAAATATCTTAAAGAGGAACTCCGTGAGGATACGGCGCTCTATCCGCCAAAATCAGAGATTGATCGTTTGCGCATTATTAAACCGATGACGCAAAAAGAGCAGAAAAACCTGATGAAGCGTTGGCTCTCGATCGTCAATTCTAAATAAAACGGATCGATCATCAAACGCGCAATAAGTGCATTAAAATAGATTGTAGAAAGCATTGCAGAAACCCTCCAAACGGAGGGTTTTTTATTGCTCAAAATATCCCCTAAGAATCACGATCTGCCCACGATTAAGACGGCGGAAACTGCGAAAATATGCTATTTTATAGCTCGTTTATTAACTTAAGAGATGAAGGTTTTACATTGCGTTTAAGTAAAGTAAAGTTGTCAGGCTTTAAATCCTTTGTGGAACCCACAACGTTCGTACTCAACGGGCGTTTGAATGGGATTGTCGGCCCGAATGGGTGCGGAAAATCGAACATTATCGACGCGGTGCGTTGGGTGATGGGGGAATCTTCGGCAAAACAATTGCGTGGGGAATCGATGAGCGACGTGATTTTTAACGGATCGACCCATCGGAAGCCCTCGGGATTTGCCAGCATCGAGCTCATTTTTGATAACCGTGAGGGTCTGCTTGGTGGCGAGTGGGCGACCTATGCGGAGATCAGTATACGCCGATTGTTAGATCGCGATGGCAAAAGCCAATATTTCTTAAATGGCACCCGTTGCCGTCGCCGTGATATTACCGATATCTTTATGGGAACGGGGCTTGGTCCTCGTTCTTATGCGATTATCGAGCAGGGCATGATTTCGCGAATTGTGGAATCGCGCCCGGAAGAGCTCCGCACCTTTTTTGAGGAAGCGGCGAGCATTTCCAAATATAAAGAGCGCCGCCGTGAGACCGAACTTCGGATTAAACATACTCGCGAAAATCTTGATCGTCTTTCCGATGTGCGCGTTGAGCTCGGTAAACAGCTTGAGCGGCTTGAAAAGCAGGCAGAAACGGCGATCCATTATCAAACCCTTAAAAAAGAGGAGCGTTCGCTCGATTATTGGCGCATTAAAGCGCAGCGTGAATCGGTGCTCGAAAAGCTGGAAACCCTCACCGAAACCGGGCAACAAAAGCATGATGAATTTCAAACCTCTCTTGAGACCTTAACCCAATTAACCGAGCGATTATCGGAAACGAAAGCCGCGTTTGAGGCGGAAGAACGGACGCTTGAGGCGCAAAATCGCACTTTTTATCAAGAACAGCAGGCGATTGAATCGTTAAAACATTCGCTCACCATGTTGCGCGAGCTTAAAATGCGTGACTCAAAGAGCTTAGATGAGTGGAATGAGCGTGCGGATACCCTTAAAGCGGAGATCGCAAAACTTCGTGAACGCTTAGTGATTTTAACTCATGATGAAACGGAGCTCGACACAACGCTCATCATGCAAGTAGAGGCGCTTTTTGCGAAAGAAGAGGCACTGCAAGCGCTGTTAAATCAAGCTGAAAGCGAAACCAAACAAGAGCGCGACCTTAAAGCGGCACTTTCCAAACTTGAGCATACCATCACCTTAAATAAACAGCGCATGCAGTTTGAAGAGGATCGCATTGCTCAGCTCAAAGAGGCGGCGCGTCGTCTTGAAAATGAGCGGGATAATTTGCCGGATCTAAAAGTCGCGCGAGCAAATGAGGCGGCACTGTCTGACGAGGTGGCGCTCATTGCCGATGATCTGGTGGCGTTATCCGCCGATGAGGGAGAGCTTGAGACAGCGCTAAATGAAAGTCTATCGCTCCTTGCGGCGCACAATCGTGAAAAGCAGGCGCTTCTTAATGAACGATCAGAGTTAAACGGGAAGGTGAATGCGCTTAAAGCGCTGATGGCTGAGCGGGCAAAACGTCACGTTAAAGTTGAAGCGCCGCTATTTGAAAAGATCACCATTGAAGGCGGTTGGAACAGGGCCTTTGACCATGTATTGTCTCGTTATTTAGAGATCTCAACGGATCATAATCATCCAAGTTTTATTGGCGGTGAGTGCTCGATTACCTATCAGGAAACACAGCTTGGCTACTATCTAAAAAGCGATCTTGAGCTTGGCGCGCTACTGTCGCACGTCTATCTCTTAACGGATGCAGAAGCACATGATCCTGCTGCGATTAAAGCGCGTCAAAACGCGTTAAAACCCCATGAATGGCTCGTCAATAAAGAGGGCGATCTTTTTGGGAAAGATTGGCAGATTGCCTTTGATGATGCGAAGGGAATCGAGAGCATTTTAGCGCAAGAGGGCGAGATTGAAACTGCCGAAGAGCGCGTCTTCGAGATCGATCTTGCGGTGTCGCTGCTTGATGAAAAGATCGGCAAGCTAGAGGATGAAAAAGCGGAGCAACAGGCAGCGCTTGGTCAACTTAAAGCGATGATCAAAGCGCGCAATGGTGAGCGATTTGAAAAAGAGAAAGCGCTTAGCCTAATTAAGCAAGAGACAGCGCAAGTTGATCGTGAACAAAAGCGCATTGAAGCCGATAGCCACCGCGTTTCCAATCAATTAATTGAGGCGCAAAAAACAATTAGCGATCTGTTAACCGATACTAGCATTCAGCATGAATCGTTGTCGGATGCGGTAATGGCGCATGAGTCTTT
>JAAZCI010000267.1 GCA_012513365.1 Lysobacteraceae bacterium | reverse complement strand
CCGCAGGCACCAAAGGAGATATAATCCTCCGCTTCAATGACCGTCACCGTTGCCTCGGGTGCTTCACGTTTGGCTTTAGCGGCAACGCTCATTCCTGCTGCAATCCCGCCGATAATGATAATATTCATACTCCGCTCCTCTTTTTCATTATTGAATGAATGATTTTATAATTCTATAAAATGATAAAGTGTTTTCTTTTACTATAGTGGAAGATTGGCGATTGTGCTACGTTTTAGCGCTTGATGCTGAGATTCAAATAAGTGCCGATCGTGCGCGGTTTGCGGGCTTTAAAAAGATTGATCTACGTGTAAATAACCGAAGAAAAACCGAAAAAGATTACAGTTTTTAACGAAAATTGGGTATTATTTTATGCACTTTAAAAATAATCGATCAGCATTCAATCAGCATTAAAACGGAAGGACAGATACTTTTATGCGTTATCTAGCGGCACTTATTGCTACAGCGATTTTAATTACGGGCTGTGCAACGACGGGCTCTACAGGCAATGCCTCAGGCACCTATCTTTATAAAAAACCCAATGGCGATAATGTGTGGTTGGCCAAACCCACAAACCGCGAGGGATATGAGCTCTTAAGTCCGGTGGAATATCTCTATCAGGCCGATAAAAGTACCGATCGTGGGCTAAAAGTCACCTATCGGGAGCTTAAAAATGGAACGCGTGAAGTGGAACTCAGTTTCATTCCTGATCGGGTGATTGTGTTACCGCAGATTGAGGCGTGGAGCAAAGGTGCGGTCTATGAAGCCGATGGCATCCGTTGGGAAGCACAAGGCGATAAAGGCACGCTCATTGAAAAGGGTAAAAAACGTGGTTTCCATCAGGTGAAACTTGGATGCTCGACCTTGCAAAATCTCCCGGTCGTTGCCGAACGTAAAGAGCCGATCTATTTCTGCATGACGCGTCTGTAGATTTAAATTGATTTAAATCTTGTATTAAAGTCGGCAGTGCATATCGATATGCAAAACGCCGCCATCATCGTACGGTTCGGTTACTTTGACAAAACCAAATTTTCCGTAAAAATTCTCTAAATGCGCTTGCGCTCCGATCTCAATTTGCGAGACATGGGGGAAGCGCATTTTTATTGTTTCCATTAATTGATCAATTAACGCAGTGCCAAGCCCTGTCCCGCGTGCCTCTTTGGCAATGATGACGCGTCCAAAGGAAATCTTTTGCGAAGATGCCAAGTCTTCTTTCAGTTGGGTCGGCGCGAGGATTCGCCCATAAGCAAGAATTGGTAGTGGGGTTTGCGTTTCAGCTTCATATTGATCCGACACTAAAAAGAGGTGCAGTGCGCTTAAATCCGCCCCATCAATATCGGGGTAGAGCGAGGCTTGTTCGAGCATAAAGACATTTTGACGCAGCTTTAAAATCGAGAAAAGCTCGAGCGTTGTGAGCTCATCAAAGTGTTTCAGTGTCCACTTTTGATCGGTTGCCGGTTGGATTGCCAATGCGTTGGGGATTTGAGGAGGCATAGAATCGTTCATCTCTTTTTATGACAGAGGGAGGATCAGTTTATCCTAATAAATTTTAGACAATAAAAAAGCAGTCATCTGATAAAATGACTGCTTTTAAAATTTGGAGCGGGAAACGAGACTCGAACTCGCGACCCCAACCTTGGCAAGGTTGTGCTCTACCAACTGAGCTATTCCCGCTGAACAGGTATGCTATTATAGGCGAATCTCGCGGAGAGTCAACACTATTTTTGCTCAATTATTAATCGATATCGCTATGAGCTGCATTTTCAAGCTCGGAGCGCCAGAGCGGAATCACAAAACTCTCAATGAGCGGTGCAAAATCAATCCCTTCCGTTTGGTCTTTTTCAACCCAACGAATCTCGGCAATTTCTGCCTCGGGATGAATGGTCAAAATTTCATCAAGTTTAACGCGAAATAGATTCGACTTAATGCGGTAATCGGGCTCGTTGGCGGCGGGTGCTTCATATTCTTGAATAAAGATAGGGAGCGATGACTCAATTTTGAGCGCAATCTCTTCTTCTAGTTCACGTAGTAATGCTTCCCGCGGCGTTTCACCCGCTTCAATCTTTCCACCGGGGAGCATAAATTTATGGGTATTTTGCTTTCGTACCACAAGGAGGCGATCGCTCGCATCGGTAATGATGGCGGCGGCGAGATAGAAATATTTATCGGAGGGGTGGGGCGTTGTCATGGCGTTTCTCCAAAGGGTGAACGGGGAAATGCATTGTAGAGAGATTGTGTGGTCCATTCAAGAGCTATTCAAGAAGAAAAGCCCGCTATTTTATCGAAAAAGGATTATCATAGAGGGCGAATTTGGTGCATCGGGATGATGCTTATTTAATTGATTTTAGGGAGATTGTGGATAATATGACTGAAATGAAGCGATCGATGATGCCCATCATATTATTGGTGGTTGCAATTGTTTCGGTACAAGGGGGCGCGGCACTGGCGAAAACGCTCTTTGCTGAGATTGGTCCCGAAGGGGTGACGGCGTGGCGCCTTGGCTTTAGCGCGATTATTTTGCTTTTGGTCTTTCAGCCATGGAAGCGTAATCTCCCGAAGAAAAATCGCATCAATCTGCTCTATTACGGCATTGCGATCGGGACAATGAATTTTCTCTTTTACCAATCGCTCAATCGCCTCCATATCGGGATTGCTGTGGGGCTTGAATTTACCGGGCCTTTGCTGGTGGCGATTCTTTCTTCCCGTCGGCCGGTGGATTTTATCTGGATTTTACTCGTGATTGCGGGGCTACTCTTTCTGCTGCCGTGGGGCGAAAATAGCGATGTCGATCCGATTGGGGTGCTCTATGCCTTAAGCGCTGGCGCATTCTGGGCGCTATATATTATCTTTGGGCAAAAAACGGGGATGGAATTTGGAATCTCCGCCTCGGGGATTGGACTTGGGAGTGGGGCGCTGATCTATTTCCCCGTCGGGCTTGCGATGCAAGGGTCGGCGCTCTTCTCGCTCGATATTTTGCCCCTTGCGTTTGGCGTTGCGCTTTTGTCCTCGGCGATTCCTTTTGCCTTAGAACTCTATGTATTAGCTAAGCTTCCGAAAAAGACCTTCGGAACGCTCACGAGTCTCGATCCTGCCTTTGGCGCACTGGCGGGGTTTTTTCTCTTAAATGAGGTGTTAACGGTGACGCAGTGGTGTGCATTACTGGCAATTATTGTGGCATCGGTAGGCGCGTCATCAACGGGGCGATAGCGCGGGCAATAATCATTAAGATAAGTAAAAAATATTGAGCAGTTCCCGATATTTGTGCGCATTTTGCGTTATGATAATCAAAGAACTTTCGTTTATTGTGTAGTGTTACTAAAAAGGAGTCGTGGTTATGAGTTTACACCAACCTGGAATTACCCTTGAGAACAAAATTTTCGGCATTTTTATGGAATTATCGGTGGTCGGTGACGATCTCGATCCGATTCGCGATGCGTGCGGTGAACTTGCCGGGCGTCTCTCATCGTTAAAAACCCGTTTTTGGAATTCAGACATTGAGATGGTGATCGCATTTGGTCCCGATCTTTGGCGTAAATTGTCTGATAATCCCGACTCTGCGCCGGAATTAAAACCGTGCCGCGAGCTTGGGTATGGCATGGCAAAAGCGACTCAGTGCGACATCTTTATCCATATTTTATCGGATCGTCACGATCTCAATTTCACCCTAGCAAAAGATGTGGTGGAGGTGTTTGGAGATGCGGTGACGGTGGATGATGAAACGCACGGTTTCCGTTGGATTGAAGCGCGCGATTTGAGCGGTTTTGTTGATGGGACGGAAAACCCGAAAGGCCAAGCGAATCGCACGGATGTGGCGGTCATTAATGAGGGCGTTGATGCGGGCGGAAGCTATGTTCTTGCACAACGTTGGGAGCATCATTTAGAGCAATTTGAGCATTTCGATCTTAAGGCGCAAGAAAATGTCTTTGGACGCACCAAAGAGCGGGATATCGAGATGGATGATGAGGAAAAACCGACGACAGCGCATACCGCACGCGTTGTGATTGAGGAAGATGGCGAAGAGCTCGAAATCCTCCGTCAAAGCCTGCCATACGGGAAAGCAAGTGGCACCAAAGGGCTCTATTTCTTAGCCTATAGCGCTGAGCTTACCCGCATTGAGAAGATGTTTGCCATGATGTTTGGTGAAACTGATGGTGAATTTGACGCGATGCTCTCGTACACGCACGCCGTGACCGGAAGCTATCTCTATGCGCCTTCGCTTGAGCAACTTGAAGCATTAGCGGATTAAGGTTCAGAATTAAGAGCGGCGCGAAATAAGATAATACATCAGCGACAACGTGCCGAACATGGAAAGCCAATCGTAGAGGAACATAGTCAATGCCTTTGCGGTTGGCTTTTTTGTGCCTGCCGCGAAATGATGAGTGAAGGGAAAACGTAACCGTTGGATTACCCTTTAAGGTTATCTTCTAAGGTTAGTTTTAAGGTAAAACCTCATAGATGGAACGGTTAGGTATCTGCTGCGCGCTTAATAAAATGAGCTCATTTTTAATCTCTTTATCGAGCACGCGAGCGTTGGTTTTTTCAATTAAGAGGTGAGAGCCTCCAGCGACGATGGCGGTTAAACTTAAAAGAATCAAAAAGCGTTTCATAATAACCTCCTCTGAGGATTTGATCGGTGGGCACGTTAAAGTTATCAACTGTTAACATTTCGTTATCTGTATGATAATCGGTCATATTGGCGGAAGTCAAGTAAAAAGTTAACAATTGATTACATCTTTTTTTAGGACGCGTGCAAAAACCGCAGAAAACCGCGCTTAACTTCGCTATACTAAGTTAACGTTTGTTTGCTTGAGGAGAAAAAGGATGCGAATCGATCTAGACCAAGAGGGGCGCAAAGGGCGTTATCTGTCTGCGGGGTTAAAGCTTTTTGCTGAGCATGGATATAATCTCGTGACGGTGCGCGATATCGCCAAAGAGGCGGGCACATCGGAGGCAGCGCTCTATCGTCATTTTAAGAGTAAAGAGGAGATGACCCTCTATCTCTTTGAGCTAATTTTAAAACATTACACCCACGATATTGGTGAAATTGCGCGGGATAAAACCCGTACCACCATCGAGCGTCTGTGCGATATGCAACGCTATACCTACGCCTTTTATCATGATGATCCGGAGAGTGTGCAGTTTGCGTTGTTGTCGCAATATCAATTTTGGGATCAGGTGGAAGATGAGTTAAAACCGCATTTTTGGATGCGTGAGGTGATCGAAGAGGGGCTCGCATCCGGCGAAATTGTGCCCAAATCGCTCTATTTGCTGATTTCTCTTTATACCGGGCTCATTTTAGAACCGCTCATTCAATACGCCTATTTTAAAGATGAGCATCCCGATTGGGAGCTATTTACCGAAGGCGTTGCCGAAAGCATTGTTCGTCTATTGAAAAATCATGAGTTTAAATAATTAATCAAATATATAAATATGGTAAATAAATTTTATCAGTTTCTGAAAACCTTTTATGCAATGCGTTGTTATTTTTGGCAATTTATTGCAGTATTCGCTCTTTTTTTAGTCATCCTGTTCCTCTATTAGAGAAAATGGGGTACGTGATCCTCATTTGATGCAATGATGCGATCCCATTTGGTTACATTTAAAGTAAAGATAGAGTAAAAATCAGTAAATAAGCCTTAAATAGTCGTTCGCAATGCTTAAAATTTACGCTATACTGAAACGAGACCAAACTAAGTTTATGACTCAATCACTCAATATAACTAGATGGGAGGACTCCTATGAGCGGTAAGTTTGAATTATTTAAAGGTAAAGATGGTCAATTTTATTTTCGATTAAAAGCGGTAAACGGTGAAAATATTCTGAGCAGCGAAGGTTATAAAGCGAAAGCAAGTTGCCAAAAAGGAATTGCATCGGTCCGTAAAAATGCACCGGATGAGAATCGTTATAAACGTAACACCTCAGATACCGGGAAATTCTCCTTTAGCCTCAAAGCGGCCAATGGCGAAATTATCGGCACAAGCCAGATCTACAAAACCGAAGCGGGACGTGAAAAAGGGATTCAATCCATTATGAAAAACGCGCCCGATGCCTCTGAAGAGGATTTAACCAAAGCCTAAAAATGGTTCGGTAACACATTTTAAAGCCCTCCAATGTTGAGGGCTTTACTCTATCTGCCATAAAGTGAGAAGTATAAGGAGTCCCATAAGGAGAAATATGGCTAAAAAACCGCAGGCACGGCACTCAATTTTTGAATTTGCAAAGCAGTTATTGTTTCTTTTTCCGATTATCGCCTATCCGCTCTACGTCTTTGTCACGCTGACGGTAGAGAGCTATTACGATTCGCTCGCTCTTCCATATCGCGCTCTTGAAGAAGGGCTCTATTACCAGCTCTATCAAGCGACCGATATCTACCTCAATCTCTCAGCGCTGTTATTGCCGCTAATTATTTTGGGCGGGTTACTCCTCTTTTCGCTCCTTCATCTTCTGTTTGCGCCGTGGATGAAATTCTTAAATAACGCACTCAATAACACTGCGTGGGCTCGACTTTTTACTAAAAAAGAGCCCGATTCGCAGGAGTTTTTTACGAGCCACTTTCATAAAGTAACGCACTTCCTCTATTTTATGGTGTTGATTTCCATTGTAGCGATGTGTTTATCGATCGCCGGCGTTCGCATTGGGAAATTTAGCGCAGCGCAAACGCTCGACCATATCTATAAAAAAGATGCGCAATATTACGCAGAACTCGTTTATCTTACCACAATGGACCGGGAAGTTTATCTGATGGGATGCGGTTCGCTTCGTTGTTTGGGGCTTGAACGCTTATCGGAAAATGAGGTGCGCAGTGTGGTCTTTGAGAACACCGATTATTACCGAATTTTACAAAAAAAATTAAACGCACCATCGATAAACTGATTAAAATAAGAGAATAAAATCCCATCGTCGCTTGAGCATCATCAAAGCAGATCGGGAGAAAACGAAATAATGTCAGTGTACCAATTCACCAATTTTAAGGGGACGAATTAATGAAACAAGATAAAGTATCCATCGTCATTGCACCCGATGCCTTCAAAGAATCCCTCACCGCTGATGAAGCGGCAACGGCGATTGCAGAAGGATTTAAGCGTGTATTACCCGAAGCAGATTACCATCTTGCAGCGGTATCGGACGGGGGCGAAGGGCTCATCGAAACGATGCTCTTTGCAAAAGAAGGGTCGCGTATTAAAGCGAGTGCACACGATCCGATCGGGCGTAAAATTGAGAGTGAATTTGGTTGGGTAGATTCGGAACAGCTCGCGATTATCGAGATCGCAAAAGTGAGCGGCATTGAGGTAATTTCCCCCTTTGATCGCAACCCCCTTCATACCACAAGTTTTGGAACGGGCGAGCTCATTTTAGCGGCGCTCGATCACGGGGCGAAGAAAATTTTAATCGGTCTTGGCGGCAGTGCCACTAACGATGGTGGCGTCGGGATGCTTCAAGCGCTGGGCGTGCAGTTTTTTGATCATAATGGCAATCCATTAGGGCAAGGCGGGCGCGCGCTGTTAGAGCTTGCAGAGATTGATCTCTCGAAACTCGATCCTCGTCTTTTCAATGTGGAAGTGGAAGTCGCGTGCGACGTTAAAAACCCTCTCACGGGAACCAATGGCGCGTCAGCGGTGTTCGGGCCGCAAAAAGGGGCAACGCCACAAATGGTGGGTATGCTCGATCGGGCGCTTGGGCAGCTCGCCGATGTGGTAAAACACGATATGGGTAAAGAGATCGATAACATCCAAGGCGCCGGTGCTGCGGGCGGTATGGGTGCAGCGCTCATGGGCTTTTTGGATGCAAAACTTCACTCCGGGATTGAGCTTGTGATTGAGCACTTAAATCTGCGCAATCATATTAAATCGGCCGATCTTGTGATTACCGGTGAAGGTCAGCTCGATGAGCAAACGCTTTTTGGTAAAACACCGATCGGTGTGGCGGAATGCGCGAAAGAGTATGGTGTGCCGGTGATTGGCGTTGCCGGAGCGTTAGGCGCGAATTCTGAAAAGCTGCTTGAAGCGGGATTTAATGCGATCTTTAGCTGCTCACCTGGAGTAATTACGCTCGATGATGCGCTTAAAAATGGTGGTGAAAACCTCACAGCACTCAGCGAAAATATTGCCCGTTTGATTGCGTTTAATTTACCGAAAGCAACAAATTAAATTCGTTCATCGACCAATCAATAAATTAATGAACCGATACAAAAACGCTCGGAGAGATCTCAATTAAAGATCCCCCGAGCGTTTTTTTATAGGGCGATTGTAAGTGTGAATTAGTGGGCGATACAGACGGTTTTGGTTTCAGTAAAGTTTTCCACCGCCGTTTTTCCAAATTCACGGCCAATGCCCGACTGTTTTACCCCGCCAAATGGCATCGCCGGATCGAGCGGAACATGCGAATTGACCCATACAGTGCCCGCTTCAATTTTACGGGTGAGATCCATGGTATGTTTTAAATTATTGGTCCAAAGGCTTGCCGCAAGCCCATAATCGGTATTGTTCGCGTAATTGATCACCTCGTTAATATCATAAAACGAGACAAGCGCGATCACCGGGCCAAAGATCTCTTCTTTTAAAATACGGCTGGTGACTTGCAGATTGGTAATGACCGCCGGCGGCACATAAAACCCTTCGGTCAGATGGGAGATATCAGGGCAGAGAATCGACGCGCCTTCCGCTTGGGCAATCGAGAAGTAGTTTAAAATCTGCTCTTGCTGACGTTTTGAGACGACCGGCTGAATTTGGGCACTCTCATCAAGTCCATCGCCCACTTTAATATTGAGTAAAATATCTTGGAGTTTGCGCTGTACTTTTTCGTAAATTTTTTGATGTACATAGATACGCGAGGCCGCGGCACACACTTGGCCTGAGTTTAAAAATGCCCCCATCATAATGCCATTAACGGCCACATCAACATCCACATCATCCATAATGATCATCGGATTTTTCCCGCCAAGCTCTAAGGAGAAATGCGCCATATGATCGATGGCGGCTTTCCCCACTTTTTTACCCACAGCGGTCGATCCGGTAAAGGTCACTTTACGAATTAGCGGATGCTCAACGAGCGCTTGCCCAATACTGCCATCAGCGCCCATCAATACGTTAAATACGCCGGCAGGAACGCCTGCTTCGAGTGCCAGTTTCGCAAGATAGAGCGCGGTAAGAGGTGTCTCTTCAGAGGGTTTTAAGACAACTGAACACCCAGCTGCTAGAGCGGGAATCGTTTTCCACGCGGCAATGGAGAGCGGGAAGTTCCAAGGGGCAATCGCGGCCACAACGCCGATCGGCTCTTTGAGTGTGTAGGCGGTAAAATTCGCATTATCCGGCGTTGCAATGGAGACATCGATCGTTTCGCCGGTGATTTTTGTGGTCCATCCGGCAATATAACGGATATATTCAGCGGTACTTTTCACTTCCACCGCGCGCGAAATATGGATCGATTTCCCTTGATTGAGGGTTTCCAGTTGCGCAAGTGTCTCTTCGTGTTCAAGCAGAAGCTCCGAGAGACGATATAAAATGCGTTCACGATCGGCCGGACGCATATCAGCCCAGCGCCGATCGGTAAAGGCTTGGTGGGCATTTTGAACGGCGCGCTCCATATCATCGACAGTGCACTTATTGACGTTTGCTAACACCTTGCCAGTGGCGGGATTGTAGAGCGCATGAGGCGTAGCATCCGGCTTTTGCTCTTCCGCTCCATTGATAAAGTTGCCGTGTTGCACGGATAAAAATTCGGTTACGCTCGGTAATATGGTGATTTTACTCATGGTCACTCCCTGTTATTGTCGTTGTAATGATGGGCGTTTATGATGATAAATAATGGCTAAAAGCCTTGCACATCAAGGGGATTAGATGAAGTTGCAAGGCCTTTAACGCATGATATTACTTTTTTAGCAGATTAAACCGCTGAAAGATAGTGTTTGACGAAAAAGTCAGTTTCCACTTCCCATAAAAGGGTGGTGTCTTTTTCCACAACCCAGCTATCGCCTTCATTTAATTCCCACGATTCGCCGGTTGCTTCATTAGTGAGTTTGAGTTTTCCGGTGACGATGGTCGCTTGCTCGGTGAAGGGATAGGTCATGCGAAATGTCCCTTTTGTCACCGCAAAATAGCCGCCATTGATCGGTACTTCAGGATTGCCCACGGTAAATTTACCGTAGATTTTGCACTCACCTTCAACAATTTCAGAGCCTAAATCGGTGATGGTACCCCAGCTATCGAGTTCATCGAGTTGTACATTTTTTTTAATTTTTAACATAAAACATTCCTTAAACTTTTAAAGTTGCGTGAATAAAATAATTAACGACGGCCATTAAAATAGCCTGAGAGTTGGTGGACGCATTTTGCGCCGGTTAACAGGAAGGGGCGTAGGGCATCTTTCCCAATAATATTTTTATGATTGACTTGGGTGAAGAGCTCGTATCGATTCGATCCGCCTAAAATACCCTCTGCTAAAATTTTACAGACGATGTGGCTTGGCGTGACCCCAAAACCTGAATACCCCTGTGCATAAAAGACATTCGGGTGATCCGGAAGCGAGCCAATTTGTGGGAAGAGATTGGCGCTACAGGCCATCGGTCCGCCCCAAGCCAGATCGATTCTCACATCCTTTAAGTAGGGGAAAATATCGAGCATTAATTTACGATTAAATTCTTTTACATTTTTCGGAATATGCTCAACCCAGCGCGTTGCACTTCCAAAGAGGAGGCGATTTTCATTGGTGACGCGATAATAATCGATCACCGGACGAATATCGCTATACGCGCCACGAATAGGGCTAATGCGCTCAATCAATTCATCTGAAAGGGGTTCTGTCATCAGCTGAAAAGCGTAGGTGTTGATGGTTTTTTTGTAGAGCGTTGGCTCTAAACGATTTAAAAATCCATCGCAGGCCCAGAGAAGCTTTTTCGCGGTGACGGTGCCATTTGGAGTACGCACTTTAATCAGATCACCATAGGTCACTTCAACCGCCGGGCTATATTCAAAAATTTTCGCGCCATAAGAGGTGAGCGCTTTTGCCTCGCCTAAAAGCAGATTTAATGAATGGACTTGCCCTGCGCCCATGTGAACGAGCCCACTTTGATAGGCATCTGAACCAATGACCGATTTCACCTCACTGCCGGAGACAAAGTAGATTTCGTTTTCGGTATCGACGGATTTAAACTCTTTTTCCCATTTTTTGAGGGTCTCAGTTTGACGGGAATTGAAGGCCATATAGGCATATCCATGGCGGAAATCGGCATCAATATCGTATTTTTTGATGCGTTCTTGGATGATTTTAGCGCCCTGATCGCTCAGCTCAAAGATGGTTTGAAGCCCCGCATCGCCCACATCTTTGCGAATCGCTTCGATATCATGCCCAATGCCGGCCATGATCTGCCCACCATTTCGGCCCGTACCGCCAAATCCAAGATGGCGCGCCTCAAGAAGGGCAATATCGGTGATGCCATTTTCAGCAAGTTCAAGGGCGGTATTGACGCCAGAAAATCCTCCGCCAATCACCACAACGTCTACATCAATATCCGCCTCAAGCGGGGGAAAGTTGAGGAAATATTTTTTCGTCGCGGTGTAATAGGTAGCGGTATCGATCTCTTCAATCATTTCATATCCTCCTAGAGTGATATTTATATTGTTATTATTTTGGAATTTTTTATTAAAACTTGATTGAATATACATCTTGTTATCAAGTTGCTGCAATATACTGTCTTTTATGCAAATAACACTTGACAACGACTCATGAATATTAAAATATCACTAACATATTCGTAAATCAAAAGAAAAGATTGCTTATTCCCATAAATGAGCTCTGTTTGGCAAAGAGTGCTTACCAATAAATGGCGGGGAAAGGCTGATAATGACGGGATTACGAAGCATTTAGCTTGGGATAACAACAATAATAATTTCATGAAGCGCGATTAAATCATCCTTACCAACCATCCTAAAAATGATAAAAATCGGATCGATTGCGCTCATATTTTGACAAGGAGATTGCACTATGGAAACCAGTAGTTCTACCTATAAAAAGCAGACGTTAGGCCTTGCGTCGCTCATCTTTTTCGTGGTTGCGGCCGCCTCCCCCTTAACGGGATTAGTGGGCGCAATGCCAATTGCGATTTTAGAAGGGAATGGCGCCGGAATATCGGGAATTTACATCATTTCTGGGCTGATTTTATTGATCTTTTCCGTCGGTTTTATTGCCATGAGCCGTTACATTAAAAATGCAGGCGCATTTTATTCTTATATCTCCGCCGGCATGGGGATAAAAATGGGAGTGACGGGGCTTGCGCTTGCGATTTTATCTTATGTTTCGATCCAGATTGCGATCGCGGCGATTTTTGGCTTATTTACCCAGATTTTCTTTCAGGAATATTTGGGCTTTAATCTGCCTTGGTGGGTCTATACGGTCTTGATGCTCGGCGTTGTGTGCTGGCTTGGGATCGCTAAAATTGAGATCGGCAGCCGCGTGCTTGGGATTTTAATGCTCTTAGAGGTGGGCATTGCGGTTCTGATTGCGGCGATTGTGGTGGTAAAGCAGGGTTCGGTGGGCGCGCTTGATCTAAAACCTTTTACTCCGAGCGTTGTATTTAATGGCAACGTGGGGATGGCGCTGGTCTTTACGGTGGCGGCTTTTATTGGCTTTGAAGCAACGGCGATCTACGCGGAAGAGTGCCGAGATCCTGAGCGAAATGTCCCGGTTGCGACAGTGATTGCAGCGCTGATTATTATGGGATTCTTTGCCTTTTGTAGCTGGGGAATGATTCAGGCGTATGGCTCGGATCATGTCCAAAAAGTGGTGGCGGATAATCCTGAACTCTTTGTCTTTAATATTGCGGAATCGGCGCTTGGGAGCTGGTCGGTTATTTTGATTAACATTCTCTTAATTACGAGTCTCTTTGCAGCGACCCAATCGTTTCATAACAATATTTCTCGCTATTTTTATGTGATGGCGCGCGATGGGATTTTCCTTCCGAAGCTCGCTAAATTGCATCCAACCAAAGATACGCCCTATATTTCGAGCATTTGCCAAACGATCTTTATGATCGGCTTAACGGTAATTCTTGCGCTCTTAGGGCAAGATCCGCTCATCGATATTTTCACTTGGGGTTCGGCGATTACGACGATGTCGATTCTGTTGTTAGAAATTTTAGTATCGATCTCGGTGATTTTATATTTCCGCCGTCGCAGTGAGCTCAATATACCCCATTGGAAAGCGCGTTATGCTCCATTTTTAGCGGCGATTTTAATGAGCGTTGTGCTCTATTTAGTGACGATGAATCTCGATATTTTAAGCGGGATTAAAACTAAAGTGATCTATCTCGTGCCGATTTTAGTCTTTGGTTCTGCCATTGCAGGCTATCTCTACGCGGTGATTTTAATTCGCTTTTTCCCAAGTGGCATGAGTAAGCTCAATCGCGTTGTGGAAGAGGCGTAATTGCTCCTTAAAATATAAGCTGATATCAAACTTGTGATACAAAAACGCTCGGTGAGATCATCATATAAAAGGATCTCCCGAGCGTTTTTTATGCCTTGATGATGAGCATGATTAAAATGTTGGACGTGTAGGATCTACACCCTAATTCACTTTCATATTATCAAGTAGGCGCGTTGTGCCGATTCGAGCGGCGGCTAGGATAATAATCGGCGTCTCTTTTGAGCTTGCAACGGCAAGCGTTTTTTGATCGCGAATGGAGATATAATCCACTTTCCAGCCCTGTTTATTGAGCGTTTCGATGGCGTTATTTTCGAGCGCGCGAAGGTTGGGGTTGTCTTGATGATTGATCGCATCGCTCAATGCTTTTAGGGTTTGCGAGAGCTCAAGCGCCTTTGATTTTTCCGCATCGGAGAGATAGCCATTACGGCTTGAAAGGGCAAGGCCGGACGCTTCACGGCGGATGGGTACAGCAATGATTTCGATCGGCATATTAAGCTCGGCCACCATTTCACGAATGATGTGAAGTTGCTGATAATCCTTTTCACCAAAGCAGGCTTTATCGGGCTGAACGATGTTAAACAGTTTTGAAACCACTGTGGTTACGCCATTAAAATGTCCCTCACGGCTCGCGCCACACAGCTCATTTTGAATGCTTGACGGAACCACACGAACCGATTGCACGCCATTAGGGTACATTTCGTTGGCATTCGGGGCGAAAACGCCGGTGACTCCGAGCGCCTCGAGCTTTTCACAGTCGGCTTCTAAGGTACGGGGATAGCTATCTAAATCTTCTCCTGGACCAAATTGAATCGGGTTTACAAAGATCGATACAAAGACGTGATCGGCGTTTTGTAGAGCGGTTTTTACAAGGTCTAAATGCCCTTCGTGTAGATTTCCCATAGTAGGAACAAGGGCAACGCTACCGCTTAATTCACGGCGAAATTCACGGAGTGTCGAGATGGTTTTAAAGAGTTTCATACTGAAATCCTAATTTAATTAAATGAGTGATCATCCGAGGGGAATGTCCCCGCTTTTACCTCAGCAACATAGGCTTCACAAGCAGCTAAAATGGAAGGGTTATCGGCTAAAAAGTTTTTCGAAAAACGGGGAGGAGTTGGGTAGACGCCGAGCATATCGTGCATCACTAATACCTGCCCGTCGCACTCATTGCCCGCGCCAATGCCGATGGTGGGAATGGTGAGCGCTTCACTAATCGCTTTGCCTAGCGCTTTAGGGACGCATTCGAGCACCAGTAACGATGCGCCTGCCTTTTCGTGCGCGAGCGCTGCCTCAATCATGCTATTGGCCGCCTCATTATCACGCCCCTGAACACGATATCCACCGAGCGCATTGACCGCTTGAGGCGTTAACCCTAAATGGGCGCAAACGGGGATCGAGCGTTTGGTGAAATAATCGGTTTTTTCCACCTGTTCACGTCCGCCCTCAAACTTCACCATATGCGCACCTGCTTTCATCAGTTTTACCGCATTTTGATAGGCCGATTCGAGCGATTCCTCGTAACTTCCGAAGGGAAGATCCGCCACTATGAGCGCTTTTTTATTCCCACGCGCCACATTTTCAGTGTGATAGACCATCTCATCGAGCGTAACAGGGAGCGTGCTTGCATGGCCTTGAACCACCATTCCAAGCGAGTCGCCAATCAAAAGCGTCTCAACGCCTGCATCATTCATCAATTCCGCAAACGACGCATCATAACAGGTGAGCATCGTAATCTTCTCGCCCGCCGCTTTCATTTTTTTCAACGTTGTTACCGTAATCATTCCTCTACCTTATTTTTCTTCTTATCTACTAATCTAATCGTAGGCCACATTCTTTTGTGCGGCTCAATTTCCCATTATACCCTTTCGGATGATCGGCGGGGGAGTGAGATTTTATAGTCACGATAGAGAATTTTAATACGTTGATAGAGAGCGTTTTCGTGGCGTTTTTATTTGACGCGATTTAGATCGCCGTGACACATTATTATAATAAATATCGATTAAAGGAGCTCGTATGACGTTACAGGATTTAGCTACATGGGCCAGCCGCCTTAAAACCACGCCGAAAATGCCGATTCTTTTTTTAGGGCATGGGTCGCCGATGAATGCGCTTAGCAATAATGAGTTTACCAAAAGCTGGCAAACGCTCGGCACGTCGCTCCCGAAACCGACGGCGATTCTCTCGATTTCAGCGCACTGGGAGACGCTTGGGACGGAAGTGACTGCGATGAAAAAACCGCGGACGATCTATGACTTTTACAATTTTCCCGAAAAGCTCTATCAGATGGAATATCCGGCGCCGGGGAATCCTGAATTAGCGCGGGAGATCTGCGATTTAGTCGATATGACGACGCTTGAACTCGATCACGCATGGGGGCTCGATCATGGAACGTGGTGCGTGCTTAAATTTCTCTATCCGGATGCCGATATTCCGATGCTTCAGCTCAGTTTAGATAAGCTCCGCTCGCCGCAATATCACTATGATTTAGGCCGGGCGCTCAGTAAACTTCGTGAGCGGGGCGTGTTGATTATGGGAAGTGGAAATATCGTACATAATCTGCGCATGCTCGATCGAAATCTCCCTCACGAGGGCTTTGAGTGGGCCGATGAGGCGAAAGCGCGCATGGTTGAGATGATTAAAACGCACGACCATCGTTCGCTGATTGATTTTGAAAATCAAGGGGAAGCCTTTCGTTTAGCGATTCCAACGGATGAACATTTCTTGCCCCTTCTCTATATTTTGGGGTTAGAAACCAAAGAGGATGAGCACTTTATTTTTAATGATAAAAGCGTTGCCGGCTCCCTTGCGATGACCTCCGTTTTAATCGGATAATTGACGAACCATCACACAAACAACAGGATGTTGGTATGCTCCGAATCTACGGAAAAAGCGCTTTTTGGACCGGTCTCTTACTCACGTTTTTAATGCTGATTAATACCGTGCTCGCCGATATTGTGAAGCTTAAAAATGGTGATCAGATCACGGGCGAGATCACCTATCTTGAGGGTGATCTCATCTTTATTCAGACCGATTATGCCGGCGTGATTAAGATCAATAGCCATAAAGTGGCGAGTTTTTCCATCTTAAATCCAAGCTATGTCAAAGCGGGAATGTTTGATAAAGGGCGGACGGCGGAATCGATCACTTTCCACGAAACGCTTCCTACCGGCAGTAAGAAAAAGCGCGCTGAACCGCGAACGCTTACGTTAATGAGT
Source organism: Lysobacteraceae bacterium (assembly GCA_012513365.1). Lineage (GTDB taxonomy): Bacteria > Pseudomonadota > Gammaproteobacteria > Cardiobacteriales > Wohlfahrtiimonadaceae > CALZBJ01. Next base: position 4,688 of record JAAZCI010000267.1, on the reverse strand, counting down.
GGGGAAGATGTGTTGAGACTTCCCTATAAAGAGAATCTGCTCGTCGCGCGGATTAATGATCATACACCGATTTACCAAGATTTTAGAATGTCGGGGATGGTGGATCTTGCGCTCGATTTTGATAAAAATAGCACGACCTCAGCGCTCTATAAATTGGGCGGAAGTACGCGGATTCAACATGGATTTTGGCGGCATACCGTCAAAGGCTCGGTCTATCGTAAGGAAGATGATTCGAAGACGAAAAAGCATTATTACACCCTCAATTATGCGGTGGACCGCTTCTTTACCGATCGTTTTTTCTGGCAAGGATCGATCGATTATAAACACGATTGGATCGAGGATATTCGCGAGGATTTCAGCGTCGGTACGGGCCCGGGGTGGCAGGTGTGGGATAATGAACATTCCGCGCTCTCGTTTGCGACACTCATCAATTATCAAGCGCTCAAATATCAAACAGGGGAAACGAGTAAAGACCCGCAATTGGCGATCAAATGGGACTTTCATAACTACTTTTTAAATAAATCGTTCCGCTTTGATTCCGCCGGCCGGCTCGGGCGAAGCATCAATAATAACGTCTCGCTCGACTTAACGTTAGACGCGTCACTCTCCTACCAGCTCACTAATTCACTCTCCCTTAAAACGGGCTTAAACTACGAGAAAATTAAAGGTAAAGAAGGAAATTCCAGCGAACGCACCCTCACCATTGGTCTTGGGTATTGGTGGTGATGTAAAAAGCTCCCCAGTTACTGAGGAGCTTTTTATTTATAAGTACCGAGATATTACGCCGAAAGCGTTCGGCCTTCTTTGGCTAATTGCAAAAATCGGGCTTTACGTTCATTTGAAAATGCTTCACTTATGGCAGTGAGCTCGAGGAGATCAGCATAGTGAAAACTGTGCGCGTCAAACTGGTGCTGATGGTGTGCGTAGAGCGTTTTGTGATTGATAAAATCACGCTCTCCATTGTCTCCTAAATGCCACCACGCGTGGGAAGCGGGGTCGTATTGGCCGATGTGAAATGGGGCATTATCAAAATAGAGATAGACACCAATCAAGCTTGAGCCTGGCTCTGTTTTAAAGGAAACCGAATGGTCGGAATGGGGAAGACGATAGTGTGAATTTGGCGTAATGTGAGCCATAATATTTCTCCTATTTAGCAAGTTGAGGGCCGCAATTGGGTTAAATCGCCCGAAAAAATAGAGTGACCGCCGTTGCGATCACCTATTTACGATAATGGAAAAGAGAAATGCCGTCAAGAATTATTACGAATAGATAAAATCGCTATTTTCACCAATCCAACGGTCGATAAGATGTTGGCAAAGGGCCTCGTTTTCGATGATATTCGCCGAGATGGTGGACGCTTTTTCCACTAGATCTTGATGCAGTAAGAGATCGGCCATCTTAAATTGAAGTACGCCGGTCTGTTTGGTGCCAAAAATCTCGCCAGCTCCGCGAAGCTCGTAATCTTTTTCCGCAATCTCAAAACCATTGGTAGTCTGTTGCATGATCGCTAAACGCTCTTTGGTGATGCTCGAAAGGGGCGGCGAATAGAGCAGCAGGCAGAAGGAAGCTTTTGAACCGCGCCCGACACGGCCACGCAGTTGATGGAGTTGCGAAAGCCCTAAACGCTCGGCATTTTCAATAATCATAATGGAGGCATTGGGCACATCTACGCCCACTTCGATCACTGTGGTAGCCACTAAAATATCGAGCTCATGGCGTTTAAAGGCGAGCATAATCGCCTCTTTTTCCTGCGGTTTTTGCCGGCCATGAATTAGCCCGATACGAAGATTTGGCAGGCGCTCGGTCAGATCGGCATGGGCCATCTCGGCGGCTTTTGCAGGAAGCACTTCTGATTCTTCAATCAAGGTGCACACCCAATAGACTTGCGTGCCTTCAGCACATTGCGCGCCAATTCGTTCAATGACGGCATCGCGTTTTTTGACACTGATGAGACTGGTTTTTACGGGAATTCGATTCGGCGGATACTCATCAATAATTGAGCTCTCAAGATCGGCATAGGCGGTCATCGCGAGCGTCCGAGGAATGGGGGTTGCCGTCATCATCAGTTGATGGGGTGTAAAGCCTGATTCCGCTTTTTTCTGCAAGGTTAACCGCTGCTCAACGCCAAAGCGATGTTGCTCATCAATAATGACAAGATTGAGATCTTTATAGAGCACATTTTCTTGGAAAACGGCGTGGGTGCCGATGATGATTTTGACCGTGCCATCGGCGATTTTTGCTTGGGCTTCTCGTTTCTGCTTTTCGGTGAGTTTACCAGTTAAAAGGATCGTTTCAATGCCAAACGGGGTAAACCAGCGTTCGAGATTGATAAAATGTTGTTCCGCGAGGAGCTCCGTTGGCGCCATAAAGACCGCTTGAAAGCCTGCTTTTGCAGCGTGAAGAAGCGCCATCGCCGCCACAACGGTTTTCCCCGAACCCACATCCCCTTGCACAAGACGCATCATCGGGCGCGTTGATTGGATATCGTTTTCAATTTCCGCAATGACGCGCTGTTGGGCACCGGTAAGCTCAAAAGGGAGTCCCGCTAAAAATGCTGGTTTTGATTCATCAAGGAGGTGAATGGGAAAGGCTTTTTCCGTCTGAAAGAGTGCACGAGAACGTTTGAGTGCGACTTGATGAGCCACAATCTCTTCAAGCGCCATCATCTGCTGCTCAGGATAGCGTTTCTCTTCAAGCTTTTTAATATCCACATCGGTCGGCGGTTTATGCAGAAAATAGAGCGCATCTTTTAGATTGATGGGAGGATTATGCAGATAGGTGGGGAAATTATGATCGTGCAATTCATCGAGAAGCGCATCGATCAGACTCTGCATTTGACGCTGTGAAAGCCCTGCAGTGAGCGAGTAGATCGGCGTTAATCGCTCCTCGAGTTTAATATCTTTTTGGGCAAAATTGAGAATCTCCGGATGGCTCATCTCAAGATGATTAAAGCCATATTTCACCTCGCCATAACAGCGAATGGTTTGTAGCTCCTCAAAGCGTTTAATCATGCCGGCATTGTAATTAAAAAAACGAATCGCCATCACGCCCGAATCATCTTGAAGCCAGATAAGTAGCGTCGAACGGCGCCCGCGAGTCATCTCTTTTTTAAAGATACGCCCCTCAATAATGGCAATGTCGCCGGGCTGAATATCGGCAATGAGCGAAATGCGCGTCCGATCCTGATAGCGATACGGCAGATGAAAGAGCATATCGAGATACGTTTTAATGCCGAGCTTTGCTAGCGTCTCCGCCATTTTTGGGCCCACGCCTTTTAAATCGGTGATCGGTTTATGCTTTAACGTTTCCACAATATGACTCGTCTCGCCTCAGATTTACAGGATAGTTACGGTTTATCATAAACTAAAACGGGGCATTTGTTGATTTTTTCACGCAGAAATCGGCGGATATAAAAAAGCCCACGCAAAAGCGCAGGCGATTTAAATTTGGGATTGAGAAATGTTGACTTATTGCGCCATCATTTTTTCAACAACGCGCTCACCGATCGCTTCGCCCCATTTTTCACCCTCTTTCATCGAATCTTTCATGATGTCAGGCATTTTATCCACCATTTTTTGGCCCACTTCAGAATCGTAGAATTTTAAGATCTCTTGGATATCTTCTTCGGTGAAGTGTTTTTGATAGATCGGCACTAAAAGCGCTTGAAGATCGGCAGGATGAATCTCATTTTTTACCGCTTGTAAAAACTCAGGAGGCGCGCCCGCTTGGCTTAGGTCATTGACCATCTCCATCATCATATCAACGCCCATAGATGCGGCTTTTGTTTTCTCAAGAAGGAGGTTAACACTCTCAGCGCTCGCAGGGACTGCAAACGACACTTGAGAGAAGAGAAGGGTAGCGCCTAAAGTCGCCGCTGCAAATAATTTTTTCATGGATTTCATCCTAATTTAGCTATATATGCTCGAACCGCATTATAAACATGGCATTAAAGAATTGTAAATCACTTTAATTTTAAGATAATTGAAGAAAATCAAAGTGATGGGTAAGTTGGGTGATTTTTGGGCAGCTACACAATCTCAATCTTCTCTCTGTCCTCTTCGGTGAGGGTTTCGTACCAATCTTCGCCGATGATTTCAATGGGATGTTGTGAGCGATCCGATCCGTTGCCGCAGAGCATTCGTCCGGTAGGGCAATATTTTTCACAGCCCCAGCAGACGCGTTCGGGGTGTTTCGGTTTGAGCGGAAAGCGCATTTTTTTCTTTTTCATAGAAAAAGTATAGCAGAGCGATGGGCAGTTATTTTGATCGATATCGGATTTTATAACGCAGTATGAGGCGAAGCCATATCAATTGGGGGAAATATAATTGCCCTCGCGGGTTACCTTTGCGGTTGATTCCCTTATAATAGTGGCATTGAATTCATTTTTAGACCGAAATTATAGGAAGAATATGTCAATTGAATCAGTACAAACGTTAATTAAAGACGATTTTACGGCCGTGAACCAAAAGATTTTGACGGCACTTGAGTCGGATGTGGTGCTTATCAATGAAATTGGTAAATACATTGTCTATTCAGGGGGCAAACGCATTCGTCCTATGATTGCGCTTTTATGTGCTCGCGCGGCGGGATATGAGGGTGATAAACACATTACGGCAGCGGCTTTAATTGAGTTTATTCATACGGCAACGCTTCTTCATGACGATGTGGTGGATCACTCCGATATGCGT
>JAAZCI010000266.1 GCA_012513365.1 Lysobacteraceae bacterium | reverse complement strand
GCGCATTGACCATATATTCAACGGAATCGGCTATCAAATCACGGCTTGGAAGCGAATAGAGCATACCATCGTGCCCCATGGCAATTCCGTCATCTACCGCGATTGTATTAAATTCTTTCGCCACCCCGCCCGCTTTCTCAATCTCACGCGCGACCATTTGCCCGAGATCCTTCAGGTGAACGTGCCCTGGAACGAACTGAGTAAATGAGTTGACCACCGCAATAATCGGTTTTTTAAAGTCTTCATCTTTCATGCCCGTTGCGCGCCAAAGTGCACGCGCCCCAGCCATATTGCGACCTTGGGTGGATGTGTGAGAACGATATTTAGGATAGTTTGGCATTGCCGACCTCTTATTATTGTTGTGTAGATAAATGGCTATAAGATCCACTCAAATAGCCATCATTGACCTTTTGCTCCCCCGATCGAGTATTTCTCGACAATTAAAGAGCCTATCAACGATAATAGCCAAATTATCCCTCCTCTTTCAAGCATTCAGGCGGATAAATCTTTTATCTTGTAAAACGGATCCCAACTTATGCATCGAAAATCTCCCCATCGACATAGCGCCACGCCCCCTCTTCGATTAAAAATCGGCTCAGTTCGATCAATTTATGGGCTTTTCCGTGAATGCTATATCGCGCTTCATAACGCACAAAAGCCTCATTTTCAGATTCTCCCAGATAATGCTCTCGCACAATCAGGCGAAGCCATTTGGTCTCCTCGTCAAAAGGAATTGACTCGGGACGGGTCGCCGAATGCCAGCTCGTTTTGAGATAGGCCTCATCTTCAAGCACAAAGGCACTATAGCGGGAGCGCATTAATGCTTCGGCCGATTCCGCGATTCCGCCTTGATGGAGCACCCCGCAACAGGTTTGATAGGTTCGATTCGATCCACACGGGCAATTTTTCGCCTCGTCGATCGCCCCACTTAATCCTTCCTTTTTTCTGCTTTGCATGCGCTTTTTCCCCACACTCAACCCTTTTTGTGAAATTATTTAAACAATTCATTTAAATAGATAAATAGACAAAAAAATACCATCTCGCCCTTATCAAACGAGATGGTTAGTATATCAAATCTGCTCTGCGCAATTTTCAGCGCTACGGCTTAATTTACGCTTTTTTAGTCGCTAAAATTACGTGCGGTGCTTTAAAGAGTGCTTTAATGTTTTCACCAACGAAAAGATCTAAATTTTTCACACTTTCGTTCGTGATGATCGCCACAAGCTCCACCTCATCATTAACGCGAATGAAGACTTCACTATTGACCGCTCCTTCTTTAAGATCGACGATTTCACCAACAAAGAGGTTGCGAGTTGAAAACTCATAATCCGCTGAGTGACGCGCGAGGATGATCCACGGTGCTTTTACAAACGCTAAAACTTCTTTACCCTCTTCGAGGCCTAAGCGTTTTGTGCTCGATTGGGTAATGCCTGCAACGACTTCTAAACCGCCGCCAATATCAACAATCACTTCGTCATTAGTCGCGCCCGAATGAATGGATTTTACTACGCCATGAAATTGGTTACGTGCTGTTGTTTTCATTTTATTTTCCTTTTCAATTGCCTAATGTATTCGTATTCGCCTATCACAAGGCAAACGTCTCAGACTGAGACAAATCGCTTACAATTCTTGATCCTTATAAAATAGTCTATTTCTATCCAACGAGACGCTAAATTTTCAGACTAAATCTGGATGAATATCAATCAAACGATAAACGATCCCAAACTCAAAAAATTCGACAATTTACATTATTAAATTAATCAAAGAGAGTTAAGTGGCTTCATTCTACCACTCTCAAAATTAAAACAAATAGTTACTAAGGACTGCCTCCCTAATCCCTCTGAATTAGGCCGATCGCCTTACAGTTCAAAAATCTTCTTAACCATTTTCTTTGTTGCACTTTTTCCTTACAATTTCCTCTATAAAGTGCACCTAAATGATCTGTTTTCTGATGGGGACAATAACACCACTTTCGGCTAACAATACAAAAACTGATAGTGAATTGAGGCAAGAGACGAATCTGTGTGGGCTATCGGTGAAACCTCCCTATTTTATCCACTTCATTGCGAGGATTCATACATGACTCAAGTCAGAAAAACGGGAACTATCTCACACTTTTTCATCACAGCACTCTAGAATGAATTTGAGCTCCGAGGAAAGCTCATTGAACGACTTAACAAAAGATAACATATTATGAAAATGCAAATCACCACGCCCCAGAAGGCAGAAACCATCTATCAATATGTCGGTAAGACAAATGATTTTACCTCGCTTGAGATATTTGATTTGTCCTGCCCTGCGCTCGTCTATCCGGATAAGTTGTTGCCTGAAAGCTGTTTTACCATCTATAACGAACGCATCGACGCGCTCGATGAATACTCGATCGATGAAATTTTAGCTATGCGTCTCAGCCTTTATACCGAACAAGAAGAATATTTAACCACAACGCTTCACGACCTTTGTTTAGATGAACGCGCGGTCAATCTTTCCGATGAGATGATCTGCAATTATCTGCGCAATACACTCGATTATGTCATCTATAAAAAATCCACTGAAACCTCGAAAGATCACGTTAACAATTTTCATCATCTAAAAGAACATCTCTTTATTAATGAGGATTATCGCGATCAACTTGAGCTTTTTATGGAGATTCGTCAGCCGTATGTGATGCGCGATGATAGTTTGCAAGAAAATCTTGAAAAAGAGTATTCGTTTATCTCAAGTTACACTGAACAAATTTTAAAACTCTACGAGCTTGCACTCAATTACTTTGATAAAACACCGGAGGTGGCCAATGGTTGATCGATCAGACGACCCGTATCCCCCTTCAGGCACACCTCTTATGCTACACTAACCATCCATCAATTTTGATCCGGATGGTTTTTTATGTCTGATACCTCCAACAGCGCGGAAACACCGCACCACTACGTCTATATTGTTAAGTGCGCCGATAATAGCTATTACACCGGCTACACTAACGATCTCCTCGCTCGCGTTGCGACGCACAATGCCAAAAAAGGCGCTAAATATACCCAAGGACGCACCCCTGTCACGCTGATCTATCATGAGATCTTTCCTACCAAACAGAGCGCAATGCAACGGGAATATGCCATCAAAAAACTAAACCGAGCACAAAAAGAACGCTTGATTTATGCTAAAAAAATTGGCTCATAGCGTGCAGTTTTGTCGCTTTTTGCCAAAATTCGTTATACTATACAGATCGCTAACTGCTTTAGCAGGTTGTTTAAAGGAGCACTTGATGCGTTTTTTAGCTGTTTCCATGGTTACCATCGCTGTATTTTCACCACTTTTTTCCCCGCTCTTTGCGGATCAATCGGTGAGCCCTTCATCAAGTCCGAAACAGACTGCTAAAACACCAAGCACGCCCCAAAATTCCACCCAAATTGATCTAATCGCCACCGCCGAAGCCCCTTGGTTACTCGGATCGGTCGTTGCAAAAGGCGATTATAATGGCCCCATCTATCGTAAATTCTTAGGGATCACCACCGAAGGATTCTATCTCGTACAAGATCACTATGCCGATCACGTTGGGCAAACGCGCACTGAACCCTTTCTCTTAATGCGGAAAACCGATCTCCATGATTTTTGCTACGCCATCGATGATGAAGCGCGCTATCAAAAATATTGCCAAAAAACGGGGTTTACCGGCCCGCTCATCACCTACTATCAAAATGGAAAGCTCCATGTGATGGGCGATTATCAAAATGGCACGCGCGTCAATCTTTGGCGCTCATGGTATCCTTCCGGCGAATTAAAACGTCTTGCAAACTTTGATGAAAAAGGCCATAAAGAGGGGGAATACCGCGAGTATTATCAAAATGGAAAGCTCTCGGTGAAAGGGGTTTATCGCGCTGATCAAAAAACCGGCTTTTGGGTAACTTGGTATCAAACTGGTCAACTAAAAACGGAAAAACAGTATCAAAATGGCGTACCTAATGGACAGTGGCTTGAACGCTACCCAAGTGGCGAGCTAGCAAAACGCGCGACCTATCAAAATGGCTCGCTCGTAGAACCTATTGAATCGTGGAGTGAGACGGGCGAAAAGACGCTGTCAGACTCAGAAGAGACAGAGCTCAAGACCCTCAAAGAGAAGGCGCCTCATACCCTTCCCTTGGCCGTTAAAACATCCTTTCGCCGCTGGTAGTTAACCTAAATTCTAAGGCTTAATATAAGCAAACCCATCTGCTTGATATTGAGCAATCGCCACAACGCCCGCTTGAATCGTCTTAATCCCCGTATCGTGAGAAAGCTCGATATCATTGCCTTTAAGGGAATTAGCGCACGCGCAGACTAACACTTGGCTCAGTAATCCATCGAGCTTATCGATCACTTCCGGATAGACAAAGCCCTTCACCGCATCGCCATTTACCACTAATACAAGTGTTGCGCTCGGTTCGGCTTTTAGGAAATTTTGAATATTGTTGATCGCACGATTCCAACGTGGCAGATCACTTAGATGAAAAACAACTTGATACATCGCTCCTCCATTCGTTTATTTTTATATTTCCCTTATAATAATCAAATTAACGCCTCCGCGCGATCTTTTTAATTTTGAAGGAGTCACCATGGCAACATTGCATACTTTACCCTACTGGATTTTCGATATGGACGGCACGTTAACCGTGCAAAATCATAATTTCGATGAGATGAAACGCGCCCTTGAAGTCCCGGAGGAAGAGGCCCATGACATGCTCCGTTATATTCGTTCCTTACCCGAAAAAGAAGCCAAAGAGAAGCATGCGTGGCTGTTAAATTACGGGCTCACTAAAGCCGCCGACTCAAAACCCAATCGCGGTGCAATCGAGCTACTTGATTATCTCACCCACGAAAAAGGGGCGAAACTCGGGTTATTAACCCGCAATAATCGGAACGTCGCACTTAAAACATTAGAAGCCATTGATGCGCTTAAATATTTTGAAATGGACGATATTTTAGGCCGTGATGAAGCCGCGCCAAAACCTGATCCTGATGGGATTTTACATCTCTTAAATCGCTGGAATGGAACACCTCAAAAAGCGGTGATGGTAGGCGATTTTACCTTTGATCTTAACTGTGGGCGCAATGCAGGAACGTCTACAATCTTAGTCAATCAACCGGAGAACTTCTGGCCGGAGATCACTGATTTTTACTTCGCCGATTGTGCCGCAATCTTAGAACATTTAACGAATTCGTAGCCTATTTTTGCAATAAATTGTGAGTATTTTTGCAAAATCCGTCTAATTAATGCTCGAAGCGCAACAATTATGCAGCCTCGTTATTGAATGCCCGTTCAAAAGAGGCTGTGTTGATTAAACCCCTTGGTAGTTCACACTTCTTAACACTTCCGAGCACCGAAAATACCCCCTTTTAAATGAAGGACGTGAGTAATAAATTCTATTAATAGCGCTTTTTTTACATCAAATTAATTTATTCATTGATAATATGTTTTTTATGCAAGCTTGAAGATTCTTGTAGATCTCATTACAATTATTAGAGCCTTATAAAGTCGCTAAAATTGTTCTATATCGCGACACTCACCTCTATGAGGCTTATAATTTCAATAGATTAATGTAATTAAAATTAATATATAGAATTTTCTGCAAAAGGAACGCTTTTAGTTTTGCAGACCCACTCGTTTATTTAAAGTTAAAGGCATTGTCAAATGACAGATCAAAAAGAGAAAGATGTCCAATCTCCGGAAGCTGCTCACAATCCAAGCCGCCGCGATGCATTACGCTATCTTGGGGCTGCTGGAGCAGGTTCTGTCGTACTTGGAGCTGCAGGTACGGGCGCGACCGTTCTATTAAGCAAACCTTCCGTTAAAAAAGTTAAAACCAGCGTTAATATCGTAATCGCTGGAGCCGGTGCTGCAGGATTAGCGACAGCATCACGTTTAGCTGACCGTTTAGAAGGCGCAAAAATTACCATCATTGATGCCCGTAAAGAGCATTACTATCAACCTGGCTTCACCCTCGTTGCAGCAGGCATTAAGCCCGGTGATTACCCGGTTTCAAAAACCAAAGATTACCTTCCAAAAGGCATCGATTTAATCGAAGAGCGTGTGGCTGAAATCGATCCTGATGCGAACAAAGTCGTCACTGAAAGCGGGAAAACCGTTGCCTATGACTATCTCTTTGTTGCCATGGGATTAAAACTCGATTACGCAGCGATCGAAGGAATGGATGAATCCTTAATCGGTCAAAACGGGATGGGCAGTATCTATCACGGCCCTGAATCGGCAAAACGCACCTGGGAACAGATGTCTAAGTTTGCAGACAATGGCGGCGTAGGTATCTTCCATCGCCCCAATACTGAGATGAAATGTGCCGGTGCACCGCTTAAATATACCTTCATCACCGAAGATTACTTAACCCGTCGCGGCAACCGCAGCAAAGCGGAAATCATCTATAACTCAAACAATAAAGCCCTCTTCAGTGTGCCGATTGTTTCTGAAAAAGTTAGAATGCTCTTTGAAGAGCGTGATATTCATATCAACCACGACCGCGATCTGATTGCGATCGACCCGGGTAAACGCATTGCAACGTTTGCAAAGCCTGAAGGGTCCGAAGAATATCAATACGACTTTATCAACGTGATTCCCCCAATGCGTGCGCCTGATCCTGTGCGTTATAGCCCGCTTGCGTGGAAAGATGGCATCTGGGCCTTTGATGGCTGGATGGAAGTTGAAAAATCAACGCTTCGTCACGTTCGCTATCGCAACGTATTTGGTGTGGGCGATATCGCAGGGGTTCCGAAAGGAAAAACCGCGGCATCGGTTAAATGGCAGGTGCCGGTTGCAGTGGATCATTTAGTGGCAGAGCTTGAAGGCAAAACTTCGGACGCTCATTACGATGGTTATACCTCGTGCCCAATGATTACCCGTCTTGGTCAAGCAATGCTCGTTGAGTTCGATTATCACAACAACTTAACCCCCTCATTCCCGGGCATTATCGCACCGCTCGAAGAGCTGTGGATTAGCTGGGTAATGAAAACCATGGCGCTGAAACCTACCTACATTAGTATGTTACGCGGTCGCGCATAAGGAGAACAGCATGCAAGAATTTGATCTATTAACGATTGTTTCCGTCTTCCAAGAGATGCTTGGCCCGCTTTTATGGGTATTAATGGCGATCATTATTTTTGGAACCTTAGCGTTTATCGCGCTTATCATGTTTGAAAAAGGCATCGTATCAACGCGCATGGTTCGCTCACAAGCGGCCGGTCTTTTTGGTGGTGTGGTTGCTCTTGTCATCATGGCAAAGGTCTCCTCATCAGGCTTTACTGACGCAGGTGGCCCGGCAGACTGGTTCTTAATCGCGCTTGTCTACGGTCTTGGCTTTATCGGCGCAACAATCGTGCTATATACACTCTTTGGCTGGATTTCAGCACTGAAAACGGCTAAATAATTCAATAATTCGTTAAGCACGAACCACTAAAAAGCGAACTTAGGTTGATCAAATGATTCCTAAGTTCGCTTTTTTATTGCCTCAATGAATTCAGTAACTTTGGCTATTTACTGTTCTTGTAATAATTGCTGACAACGAAGTGGCATCGGTGGACGAGGTTTCGCTTTCCCGCTTCCCGGCTTTGGTCCATTAATCGCGTAATCGGATTGATCCCGAATCCAATTATCCAGATCGGCTGTACAGCCTGAGGTTTTAGGAATCGGCGCTTGTGGCAAGCAGCTTGCCTCCCCTTTCGGACATTTTAAACGCACATGAAAGTGAGAATCGTGCCCAAACCACGGACGGATTTTATATTGCCACGGCGCATTCGGGTCGATTTTGCAGAGCTCTTTTTTAATCACCGGATTGATAAAAATTCGGTCCACCTCAGGAAAGCTCGCCGCTTCCCCGACAAACTCAAAGATCTCATCGCGCCAATCGGAATTAACGACGCCTTTAACTTTATCTACCACAGAGGGCGATCCGATCTTTTCAATATAAGCGGGTTTAAAGGCACTTGGCTTCATCGTGTATAACCAAATATCCACATCAAGCCCAATTTGATGGCTCGCATGAGAGGAATTCATCAGCCCACCGCGCGGCTGGCTCCTATCACCGACAAAAAGCAGTACGCCCTTTTTCTCACGAAGTTTCGCAAGCTTTTCAATGTAGTCAATGAGCGCCGGATGCCCAAAATGACGATTTCGACTCTGGCGCATGGTTTGGTAGCCGGGGCCCTTGTCCGCGAGCTTTTCAGCCCCTAATAGACAGCCATTCGCGTAACTGCCGATCACTTCTGTCTCGTGAAGCGTCGGCGTTTTAAACTCATTAAAGGCGCGCCCTTCAGCAACACTAAGGCAAAAAATTGCACCCAGTGCAATCGCCATCGCTCGTTTCATCTGCCCCATCTATTACTCCTCTATTTTTAATCATTAGAATCCAAGATCTAAACTTGCTATCACTCAAGATGCTCTGACCGTTCCGCCTCTTTCCGCTCCCCTTTTTTAGCCAATAATCGAATGGTAATTAACGCCATGACCAGCAATAAAAGCGCTCCCATAAACACCACAGGATCGATAAAAAATGCGAGCAATAAAATAATTAAGATGGCAAAAAACAGCATGAAGCCTCCTCTTCTAACCTGTCGACACGGTATAAACTCTCGCTATCATAGCATTTTATTGTGTGTAAAATCGCGCATTCCGTAGCGTCAATTTTGCGCCGCCTTCTTCTATCAATCTACTCTTTAATAGTTAAAACAATTAAGTACTGTTTGCAACGGTTAAAAAGCTATGCTATTTGTTAAGAGGTAACTTCCTTTATATCGTTGAGAAACTTTTTTGAGACCCTCATGACAGCTGCAACATTCATTCATCACCACGCCCTCTCCACCACGGTTTGCAATAAATCGATGGCGTGCTGTTGTTGTCATTTCTCACACGCATAATTTTTTCAATCGAACAGAGTTTTAGCTTAAGCCTCTCCTTATTCAGGCTTAACAAGTATGCGCTGACAATCGATTAGATCGTCCCCGTTTAAATTCATATTTAACTTTTCATTAAACTCAAACCATTCACAACCTCTTTATTCACTGCCTAACTAGGAGATTTTCCCATGGCTATTTTTTATCGCGCGCCAAAAGGTGCGCTTCGTTTACGTCCTTTATTTAACCTCACCTCAAACGTCACCTTTAAGAGGCTACTATTACTCATCGCCAGCGTTGTTTTAATCAGCTGCGGCAATCAAAATTCAGCCGAATCAGAGCTCACTAAAATGACCCTTCGTGTGGGTGTTTCGCCCGGGCCTTATAACGATCTATTTAATGACGCAGTAAAACCCATTTTAGAGCGTGAAGGGTATACGATAAAACTCGTTAACTTTTCCAATCTCTTGGAATCGAACATCGGCACGATCGAAAAAGGCGTTGACCTAACCGTCGCGCAACATTCCGCCTATATGAAGGTGTTTAAT
>JAAZCI010000028.1 GCA_012513365.1 Lysobacteraceae bacterium | reverse complement strand
ATGCATATAACAATGTTCCCTATCACCGCGCGCGATTTGATGAAGCCGGTGTGCATCCAGATGATCTAAAGACGTTGGAGGATTTAAAAAAATTCCCAATGATGAATAAACAGTCGCTCCGTGAAACTTATCCCTACGGCCTATTTGCGGTGCCAAAAGAGAAAATTGTGCGCTTACACGCCTCCTCAGGAACGACGGGAAAACCCATTGTGGTGGGCTATACCAAAAATGATATTGACCATTGGGCAGACCTGATTGCGCGTTCGATCTATGCGGCGGGTGGCCGTCCGGGCGATACCTTACAAAATGCCTATGGTTATGGGTTATTTACTGGGGGACTTGGAGCCCATTATGGCGGTGAACGCTTAGGAACGGTGGTTGTACCGATTTCTGGCGGGAATACTGAGCGTCAAGTGCAATCGATTGTGGATTTTAAGAGCGATATTTTAATGTCGACGCCGTCATATGCACTCGTGGTGGCGGAAGAGTTGATTCGTCAGGGCTTTTCACCATCAGACATTCCTTTAAAAATTGGAATTTTTGGCGCAGAACCGTGGACCGGTGATATGCGTAACGCTCTGGAGGAGCAACTAGGCATTGATGCGCTCAATATCTATGGACTCACTGAAGTGATGGGGCCGGGCGTTGCTTCAGAGTGCGTTGAATCGAAAGATGGCCCTGTGATTTGGGAAGATCATTTCTTAGTTGAAGTGATCGATCCTGAAACCGGCGAGGTATTGCCAGATGGTGAGGTTGGTGAGCTTGTCTTTACCTCTCTTACTAAAGAGGCCTTCCCGGTGATTCGTTTCCAAACGCGCGATTTAGCCAGCGTTTTACCGCCAACATCACGGGCATTTAGACGGATTGGTCCAATGGCAGGGCGCATTGATGACATGTTGATTATCCGCGGGGTGAATGTGTTCCCAACGCAGATCGAAGAGTATATTTTGCAAACGCAAGAGCTCTCTGGCAACTACCTTATCGAGGTCAATCGTGATGGCATTTTAGATACGATTGAGGTGAAGTGCGAACTCAAACAGATCAATGAAGCCCTCTTTAATAATCCTCAATATACCCGCCGAATTGCGCGCCACTTACAGCGCCTCATTAAAAATAATGTCGGCGTTTCGGCAAACATTGATATTGTTGCATTTGGCTCGATTCCACGCTCTGAGGGTAAAGCTAAACGTGTGGTGGATCATCGTCATATTTATGCAGGTAATGGAGCAGTACTATGAGCATGATTAAAGAGGCCTATATTTGCGATGCGATCCGGACTCCGATTGGGCGTTATGGTGGGGCATTAGCCTCTATCCGCGCCGATGATTTGGCGGCGCTTCCGTTAATCGCACTACAAGAACGTCACCGGAATGTCGATTGGAAAGCGGTGGATGATATTATTTTAGGGTGCGCCAATCAAGCCGGTGAAGATAACCGCAATGTGGCACGCATGGCCGGATTACTGGCCGGGCTTCCGCTTGAGGTTCCTGGGACGACCATTAATCGATTATGCGGCTCCGGAATGGATGCGGTGGGGATGGCGGCTCGTGCGATTAAGGCTGGCGATGCAGAGCTCTTAATTGCGGGCGGCGTTGAGAGCATGACCCGCGCGCCTTTTGTGCAAGCGAAGCAGGAAAAGGCTTGGGGCCGAGCAGCTGAATTGTACGATACCACCATTGGTTGGCGCTTTCCCAATCCTAAGATGGAGACAGCCTTTGGTGTGCATACCATGCCGGAAACGGCGGATAATGTTGCCGCTGAGTTTACCGTCTCGCGGAAAGATCAGGATCTGTTTGCGCTTCGCTCTCAAGAGAAGTGGGCGGCTGCCGAGCAAGCAGGCAAATTTCAAGATGAGATTATTCCGGTAACCATTGAACGCCCAAGGCAAGAGCCTTATCTATTTGATAAAGATGAACATCCTCGCCCCGATACTAATTTAGAAAAATTGGCGCGTCTTAAAGGCGTTAATGGCGCGGATTTAACGGTGACTGCGGGGAATGCGTCAGGCATTAATGACGGTGCGTGCGCGCTTTTAATCGCCTCAAACGATGCGGTAGAGCGCTATGGCCTAATCCCTAAAGCCAAAATTGTAGCGATGGCGGCTCGCGGCGTTCGCCCAGAGGTGATGGGGATTGGCCCCATTCCTGCGGTCGAGGCGGTATTGGAAAAAGCAGGATTGTCCCTGAATGATATCGATTTAATCGAGCTTAATGAGGCATTTGCGGCGCAATCGCTAGCGGTGATTCGCGGGCTCGGATTATCCGATGATGATCCGCGCATTAATCCCAACGGTGGCGCCATTGCGATCGGTCATCCTCTTGGAATGAGTGGCGCACGACTTGTCACAACGGCGATGTATGAGCTGATTCGCACCCAAAAACGCTATGCACTCTGCACGATGTGTATCGGGGTTGGGCAAGGAATCGCCATCATTATTGAGCGGGTGTAGGAGGGCAGTATGAATCACAATCACGAATCCTCAATTTTAATTGAGCAGGATGGAAAAGTGGGCATTATTACGCTCAATCGCCCCGAGGTTTTAAATGCTTTAAATGATGCGGTAGTGAGTGAAATCGCCGATGCGGTAGAGGTATTTGAAGCCAATGATGCTATCCATTGCATCGTACTTGCAGGCTCTGAAAAGGCTTTTGCCGCTGGCGGTGATATTGATGAGATGCTCGGATTTTCCTTTGCAGATGTCTATCAGATCGATTTTGTCAGCCACAATTGGAATCGCATTAAGCGTGCGCGTAAACCTCTAATTGCCGTCGTTTCGGGCTATGCCTTGGGAGGAGGGTGTGAGCTTGCGATGCTGTGCGACCTTGTTTTTGCAAGTGATACCGCTAAATTTGGCCAGCCTGAGATTACACTTGGAACGATGCCGGGCGCTGGAGGGACGCAACGATTACCGCGAGCGATTGGTAAAGCTAAAGCGATGGATCTCTGTTTGACGGGGCGTTTTATGGATGCCCAAGAGGCTGAAAAGGCAGGGCTTGTAGCACGTATTTTCCCCGTTGCAACCTACTATGATGAGAGTTTAGCTGTCGTTAAAAAGATGGCGGAACACTCGCTTCCCGCGCTCATGATGGTCAAAGAGTCGGTCAATCGTGCCTTTGAGAGCGGGCTTTCTGATGGGCTTTGGTTTGAACGGCGCCTATTTCACAGCTCCTTTGCCCTTGAGGATCAAAAAGAGGGGATGCGCGCCTTTGTAGAAAAACGTAAAGCGCAATTTACCAATCGATAAGCAGGAGGTGGATGTGTATCAAACATTAAACATTGAAAAAAAATCCGGCGTAACCACGCTATGGATGGATCGCCCAGAGGTCTATAACGCCTTTGATGAGCGCTTAATTGCTGAATTATCGGCGGTTTTAACCGAGCTTGAATCCGATGCCGAGACTAAAATTTTGGTGTTAGCGGGGCGCGGGAAACATTTCTCTGCAGGGGCAGATCTCAATTGGATGAAACGTGCGGCGATGATGAGCGATGAGGAGAATCTTGCGGATGCGAAGCGGTTTGCCTCGATGCTCTATCAATTAGCCCATTTCCCCAAACCGACAATTGCTCGAATCCAAGGCGCGGCGTTAGGAGGCGGAACGGGACTGGCTGCCGCCTGTCATATTGCAATTGCAGCGGAGAATGCACGATTTGCCACATCGGAGGTGAAGTTCGGCATTATCCCGGCGGTGATTAGCCCCTATGTGCTTCGGGCTATTGGGGAGCGAGAGGCGATGCGCTATTTCCAAACGGCTGAAATCATCAGTGCCGAAGAGGCGTTGCGCATCCATCTTATTCATCAAGTGGTGCCGTTAGAAACCCTTGATGAGGCAATTACAGGCATGGCCGACTCACTCAAAATAGGTGGGCCACGTGCCCAAAGAGCGGCTTTAGAACTGATTCAGAGCATTGGCAATATGCCACTTGATGAGGCAGTGATTGAGGCAACAGCAAAGCGGATCACCGCGCAACGAAATACCGATGAAGCGCGAGAAGGAATGGACGCTTTTTTTGAAAAGCGATCGCCCAATTGGGTCCATTCTTAAGATTAAAAACCATAACAATAAAAACAATTATTAATCATCATTAATCGAAACCAATAAGGAGGAATCGATGTATACACAAGCATTAAGCATTCCAGAGGATAAGCAGGTTCAAGCCCTTGAAAAAGCGGCCGTTCATGAAGATCCAAAACAGCTTGAGCATTTTCAAGCACGCATTGATGCCGATGGTCGAATTGAGCCACAAGAGTGGATGCCAGAGGCCTATCGTAAAACATTAATTCGTCAAATTAGTCAGCATGCACACAGTGAAGTGGTGGGAATGTTGCCGGAAGGGAACTGGATTTTGCGCGCGCCAAGCCTTAAACGCAAAGTGATTTTAATCGCCAAAGTGCAAGATGAGGGTGGGCACGGGCTCTATCTCTATTCCGCGGCGGAGACCTTAGGCATTAGCCGTGATGAGCTTATTGAACAGCTTCACAGTGGGCGGGCGAAATATAGTTCCATCTTCAATTATCCAACGCTTTCGTGGGCAGATGTCGGAGTGATTGGCTGGCTTGTTGATGGGGCGGCGATTATGAATCAGATTCCCCTGTGTCGCTGTTCTTATGGGCCGTATGCGCGGGCGATGATCCGGATTTGTAAGGAGGAATCGTTTCATCAGCGCCAAGGATATGAGGCATTATTAGCGCTTATGGAGGGTTCGCCTGAACAGCACGAAATGGTGCAAGATGCGGTGAATCGTTGGTGGTGGAAGTGCCTTGCTATGTTTGGGCCTCCCGATAGTGAAAGTACCCATAGTGCGCTCGGGATGAAGTGGGGCATTAAGCGCTTTACCAATGATGATCTGCGCCAAAAGTTTGTCGATGCAACCGTGCCTCAAGCGGAAGTATTGGGCATTACTATTCCCGATCCGGATCTTAAATGGAACGAAGCGCGGGGCCATTATGATTTTGGTGAGATCGATTGGGATGAGTTTTGGGCGACGGTAAAAGGCGAGGGGCCTTGCAATCACGACCGCTTACGGACGCGCGTGAAAGCCTATGAAAATGGTGCGTGGGTTCGCGAAGGGGCACTTGCCTATGCGGAAAAAAACGCTCAAAGAGACGCATCAGCCACAGAGATGGCGGGATAAGAAGGGGGTTCTCTTCCTATCTAAATAAAACCAAAATACAAACAAAAAAACAATAAAAATAGAGATATATCCAAAGGAGAATTTGTATGAAACCTGCATTAAAAGAGTGGCCTTTATGGGAAGTATTTGTTCGCAGTAAACAAGGATTGGAGCATAAACATTGTGGCAGTCTTCATGCCTCCGATGCGGTTCAAGCGCTTGAGATGGCGCGCGATGTCTACACAAGACGCCAAGAGGGGGTAAGCATTTGGGTGGTGCCTTCTAAACTGATTACCGCAAGCCAGCCCGATGAAAAAGGTGAATTATTTGACCCATCAAATGACAAAATCTATCGTCATCCAACGTTTTACACCATTCCAGAAAAAGTGGGGTACATGTAATGAAAAAGACGAATAATCACGGAAACAGTTTAGTGAATGAAGGGGATCGCATGAAATATGAATATCTCCTCCATTTGGCGGATAACGCCCTTATTTTGGGGCAACGTAATGCGGAGTGGTGCGGGCAAGGGCCGGTGATTGAAGAGGATATTGCGATGGCCAATATCAGCCTCGATCTGATTGGTCAGGCGCGTATGCTCTATCAATATGCGGCAACGCTTCGAGCAGACGAGGTAACGGAAGATACGCTAGCCTATTTTCGTCACGAGCGGGAGTTTCGTAACTATACGTTATTGGAGTTACCGCATCATATTGCATACTCTTCCTACATGACGACCGATAAAGATTACGCCTACACCATTGTGCGCAACTATCTGTATAGCACTTTGATGGTCTTGCTTTGGAATGAGCTGAGCAGTTCCAACGATGAGACGCTTAAAGCGATTGCCGAAAAGAGCATTAAAGAGGCGCAATATCACCTGAGGCATTCAAGCGGATGGTTGCAGCGTTTAGGCGATGGCACAGAGGAATCTCATCAGAAAATGCAATCGGCGTTAGATGCGCTTTTTCATTATACGCAGGAGTTTTGGCAAGATGCTGACTTTGAAACGGTCGCAAGTTTGGAAGGATTTGGGGTACTGCCTTCAACCTTAAAAGCGAGCTGGGAGGATGCGGTGAGCACAACCGTTACCGCGTCAACCTTAACGCTCCCCACGGCGACGGGCTTTATTACCCAAGGGAAAGAGTGCTATCACTCTGAGTATTTAGGCCCTTTATTAGCCGAGATGCAATATGTGGCTCGGAGTTATCCTGATGGAAATTGGTGATGAGTATGATTGCAAACGAGATGAACCGACACGCGTCAGAGATTACCGAAATCTGGGCGATTTTAGAGGCGGTCAAAGACCCTGAAATCCCGGTGATCTCTCTGCGTGAACTCGGTATTTTACGAGAGGTCTCCTATGATAATGGCGAGTGGGTTGTGGTGATTACGCCCACCTACAGTGGTTGCCCCGCGATGGAGCAGATCGAGGATGATATTGTTGCAGAGCTTGCAAAAAATGCGATCCAAAATGTGCACGTTGAAACGGTATTATCGCCTGCTTGGAGCACCGATTGGATGACAGAGAGTGGCCGTGCAAAACTTAAAGCCTATGGCATTGCGCCTCCAGAAAAACAGTGTGGGAAAACCATTCAGATCGTCCATTTTGAACGGCATTATGAGACAGAATCCGTTGAGTGTCCCCATTGTGGTTCAAACAATACGGTTGTAACGTCTGAATTTGGTTCGACGTCGTGTAAAGCGCTCTATCGTTGCCAAACATGCCACGAGCCATTCGATTATTTTAAGCCTCATTAAAAACAATAATAATTTAACAAAGGAGGTATGAAGATGACTTCATCATTTCATTTTCATCAATTAGCTGTGAAAGCCGTCAATATTGAAGCGGATAATGCCATTGCGGTAACGTTTTTTGTACCCGATGAGATCAAAGAGCAATTTGATTTTAAAGCGGGGCAGTTCTTAACGCTTAAAACCGATATTCAAGATGAAGAGGTGCGCCGTACCTACTCCATTTGCAGTCCACGCAGTCGCTTGCAGACGCAAAATGAGGTGAGTATTGGGATTCGTTCCATTGAAGAGGGGCTCTTTTCGAATTGGGCCTATGAGCACCTTAAACCCGGAATTTCCCTTGAGGTGATGCCTCCAAGTGGCCGATTTGTGGTTAAAAAAGAGCGCGCATTGCACCGGGTTGGTTTTGCATCGGGATCGGGGATTACCCCCATTTTAGCGATCATTGCGACGACGCTTGAGGAAAACCCCATCGCAAAATTTACGCTCGTATATGGCAATCGTCACGTCAATACAGTGATGTTTAATGAGGCATTGCAAGATTTGAAAGATCGTTTTGCGGATCGCTTAACTCTGATCCACATTTTCTCACGTCAAGCGCAAGAAGTGCCACTGTTAGAGGGGCGAATTACTGCCTCTAAAGTCAAAGAGATCGTTGATACTCTACTTCCCATTAAGAGTATGGATGAGGTCTTTATCTGTGGGCCTGAAGGAATGATCGATGAGGTGGAGGCAACTTTAATTGAGCTTGGCGTGCCAGAAGAGCGCGTCTATAGTGAGCGTTTCATGGTGTTTGATCCTGAGCATCATACCAAAAATAGCGTCGTATCCGATATTATCCGCGAGGCGCCCAAAGAGAAAAATGTGGCGATCTCCGTTATTTTAGACGGCGTTACGCATGCGCTTCACATTAGCGATGAAGATGTGATTTTAGATGCACTTATTGCCGAAGGGTTGGATGTTCCTTTTTCCTGTAAGGCGGGGGTTTGCAGTACCTGCCGAGGCAAAGTCTTACAAGGGAAAATCACCATGGATAAGAACTTTACCTTAGAGGCCGATGAGGTCGATAAAGGGTATGCGTTAACGTGCCAATCACGGCCGGCCACCTCAACGTTAGTGATTAGTTACGATGAGCGTTGATTGTAGTTTGCACTGATTGCGCTGCCTCCTCTCGGTCGCGCGCTGTGTAAATTAGACTCCATCGTTGAATGCTTTTTAACTCTGATGATCGGCTAGATGACTGGCTAGATGATCTACAGTTAAAAAGCTTTTTTATGAACCACTAATCTCAAAACCCGCGATGGCGAATATAGAGCAGTGAGCCGATTAGAATCGAGATGGAGAGGATAATCACATAGAGATAGCCATATTTTGATTCAAGCTCGGGCATGCCTTGGAAGTTCATGCCATACCAGCCGACAATGAGGGTCAGAGGTAGGAAAACCGCGGATAAAATGGTGAAGGTTTTCATCGTTTTATTGAGATTAAGATCGATCTGAGCGCGGTAGCGATCATTAATTTGCGACACATATTCACCAAGCATCGTCGTATATTTATAGAGCCGATTGAGTTTGTTGAGGATGCGCTGATAATCGCGGGCGGCCTCAAGGGTTAAAAGCTCACGGTAATCGTCGGTAATATCTTCAAAGAGATCAATTAAGGACATATAGTGATGCTTGTAGATGGAGAGCGTTTTTCGAAGCGAGAGAATCGATTCTTCTGGGTTTTTAGGCTCTCTAGTAAGTGAAAGTTCAAGCTCTAAAATGGTGTTTTCAAGATCGCGGAGAAAGGTGCGATCGGTAAGAAGATCGTAGCGAGTGAGCGCATAGGGAATTAAGAGATTGGCATCATCAACGTCGCCGATTTGGCTGTAGACGTAATTAATAATGTCAATATAATCTTGCGGCGTGCGGAGCGTATCATCATAAAAAAGGAGCGCCGATTGCGCATGTTTAATAAAGACGAGCTCCTCATTTTTCTCAAGCTGGGTATGATTTTTAATGGTGAGGCTAAAGAGCATATGATCGCGATACCGCTCGACATAGGCATCATTTTTAGCGTTCAAAACTTCGGTAATCATCGTGCTCGGCCAACCGTTTTCAGCCGCCACCGTTTCGAGTTGATCAAAGGGAATGCACCGCAAGGTTGCCGTATCGACATCGGATGTTATAAATTGATTATCGGTAAATTGATAGCATTCCATGGTGATCTCCTTTCTGTACGGTAAAAGATCATTATAGGAAATGCGCGCGGATTAATCGATGCGGATATTTTGTACCGCTTCGGTAGTGCCGTCTAAATAGGTGATAGTACCAAAGAGTTTTCCGGCTTTGATTTCGCCTTTAAAAGTGCCCAGTTCAGGGAGATAGAAGGTGCCGGATTTGGCGTAACCATTTTCGTAAAGCCCTTCAAAATAGCGTCCTTCGGCATAATCCATGCGCCCGTAACCATGCATGACACCATTGACAAATTGCCCATCATATCGGCTAAGTGCTGAGACTGAGGTGCCCATTCCATCGGGAACGCCGTGTTTAATGGAACCTGTATACACCGAATGAGGGGTCACAATGCGGCCTTCGCCTTCGGCAACGCCATCGATAAATCCGGCTACAATGACCGTACCGCTAAAGGGAGAATCGTCGCTATAGCGATATTTTCCAATGCCGTTCGGAACACCATTTTCCACATCGCCCGCGTAGCGATCACCATTTTCAAAGACAATCACTTCCGGATTGATCGGTTCAGGAACTAAAAAGGTGGGAATCGATTTGGCATTGACATGGGCGGGAATCTCTATCTCGGTGACTGAATCGTTATAGTGCGCGCAACTTGTAATCAAGAGCGTTAAGAGAAGCGCGAGCACAAAATATTTGCTACGAAAAGCGGTTAGAACAGTCATTTTTTATCCGATCAGTAAGAAGCAAAAAGCATGAATGAATGGGGATATTTTAGCGTGAAGTTTAGGAAATCCCAATCAAATTCCTAAATATATCCGATCACCTTAATGTAGGGTGGCAATAAAAAAAGAGCCACCGAAGTGACTCTTTTATGATGATGCTAATCCTCTTAAGATTAATACCTATTTTGCATTTAATAGCTCGGGTAAAGTGAGCGAAATGGCAGGGATATAGGTGATTAAGAGTAAGAAGAAAATCAAGATCATTAACCATGGTAGTGCTGCGCGAATCGTGCGTGTGATCGGCATACCGGTAACCGCTGAGGTCACAAAGAGGTTGAGCCCTACAGGCGGGGTAATCAGACCAATTTCCATGTTAACCACCATGATAATGCCTAAATGGATTGGGTCGATGCCAAGCTCCATCGCGATCGGGAAGAAGATTGGCGCGAGAATTAAAATCACCGCTGATGGCTCCATAAAGCTCCCTGCAATTAAGAGCACAATGTTTACAATCACGAGGAACATCCATGGGGATAAGCCCATATCCGTCACCCATTCTGCGATCATTTGTGGGATTTGCTCGGTGGTTAAAACGTGTGCAAAGAGCATGGCGTTGGCAATGATAAACATCAGCATTACCGTCATTTTTCCGGAGTCGAGCATCACTTTCGGGAAGTCGCGAATGCGCATATCTTTATAGACAAAGAGTGCGATAAACGCGGAGTAAACTGCCGCAACGGCCGCCGCTTCTGTCGGAGTATACATTCCAGAGTAGATACCGCCGAGGATAATCACCATTAACAGAAGTCCCCAGAGGGCGCGTCTAAAGGAGACGATCCAATCTTTAAAGCTTGCGCGAGGTTGCGCCGGTAAGTTTTTAATGCGTGCGACGATATAGATCGCCACCATTAACGCAACCCCAAGTAGGGCGCCGGGTACGATTCCCGCGATAAACATTTTACCCACCGATTGTTCCGTCGCCGCTGCGTAAACAACCATGACGATGGAAGGAGGGATTAAGATTCCGAGGGTTCCCGCGTTACAGATAATGCCCGCACCAAATTCTTGTGGGTAGCCTGAACGAACCATTCCCGCAATCGCAATTGATCCCACCGCTGCAACGGTTGCTGGGCTTGAACCTGAAAGCGCCGCAAAGAGCATACAGGCAAGTACAGAACCAATCGCAAGGCCGCCGCGAATGTGCCCAACACAGGTATTTGCAAAGTCGATAAGACGACGGGCAACGCCACCTGTGGTCATAAATGCACCGGCGATTAAGAAAAATGGAATCGCAAGAAGCGTTGTATGTTCGGAAGTTTCGAACATTTTAATCACTAAGCCACGGGGTGAGTCGGGGCTAAAAAACATAATGGTCAATGCACTTGAAAGTCCGAGTGAAATCGCGACCGGCACGCCGATCAGCATCAGTGCAAAGAGGATGATAAATAGAAATAGTACAGTCATGATTATTTAAGCTCCTCTGCTTGGCTTTTTTTCAACTCATCAATGGCATCGGCCGCTTCGTCGGCTAAACCGAGGGTATCTTGTTTGTGGGTGAAAATGCGATAGCCCACTTCGATATAGCGGAAAATAAGGAGCGTAAATCCGATTGGAACAATGATGGAGATCTGCCAGCGCATTACGCCAAAACGGTCAAGCCCTTCGGCAAGCGTGCCTAAACGGTAGAAGTTTAAGACCCAATCGATACTCGCAAAGAGCATAATCCCGCCGTATAAAAGACAAGCGCCTAAGCCTAAATAAGCAAAGAAACGTTTTACCGGGGTGGTGAAAATTTTAACGAGGGCATCCACGCCGATAT
>JAAZCI010000265.1 GCA_012513365.1 Lysobacteraceae bacterium | reverse complement strand
TGAAGAGCCGAAGAATGGTCAGGTGGTCGTTGATGAAAAAACGGGTGAATACACCTATACGCCAAACGAGGACTTTAACGGTGATGATAAATTCACGGTAGTAGTCTCCGATGGTAAGGGCGGCGAAGTGACGGTGACTGTGCCTGTCATTGTGACACCTGTGAACGATGATCCGACCGCTAAGCCTGAGCAAGGCTTCACCACAGATGAAGATACCGAACATAAAGGTCAGATTGTTGCTGAAGATAAAGATGGTGACGAACTGACTTATAAAGTCGGTGAAGAGCCGAAGAATGGCTCTGTGGTCGTTGATGAAAAAACGGGTGAATACACCTATATGCCTAACGAAGACTTTAACGGTGATGACACATTCACGGTAGTGGTCTCCGATGGTAAGGGCGGCGAAGTAACGGTGACTGTGCCTGTTACGGTGACGCCTGTGAACGATGCGCCAGATCTAGATGATGCTGAAGTGACAGTGAAACAAGGTGTTAAAGATCCTGTCATTTATGATGTCAATGATGCATCAACAGGTAAAGATGAAGATGTAGATGGCGATAAGCTCACATATGCCATCACTAAAGGTAATGAAGATGGTTTGTTTGTCATCGATCCTAACACCGGTATTATCACATTGGCCGATGGCAAAATGCTTGATCATGGTAAAGCGCCTCAACACCAATTAGAAGTGACGGCTACGGACAATAGTAGTGATCAATTATCATCGACGGCGACGATTACGGTCAACGTCTCAAATGAGAGTAAAATCACCACAGAGATTACGCTAAAAGGCACCATCACGGGCACAACAGATAATGTTGAAAAAGGTCCTGTGAAGTTAACGATCACAGGGACTGATAAAGATGGTCAGCCTGTGACCATTGAGCGCACTGTAGAGTTAGATCGTCCAGACGGTTCATCAGAAGGTAAATATACGTATCAGTTAACGCACGAAGATGGGATTGTCGATGGTTCTAAAGTGACGGTAGAAGCTTCAGTGGTTGATCGTCAAGGTGATACCATTCATGCCGATACTGAGCTTCCCGGGTATTCAGATGAAGATAAGACTCCTGGGCTCGATATAGTTGAGCCAACGATTGAGATCACCACCAGTGCGGGCGGTCATAAAGTGATTTGGAGCGAAGGAAGTGAGGGTGATTTAAGCAACTCATCGAAACAAGGCTTTACGATTGATGGTACGACTACCGGCGTTGAAGCTGGTCAAAAAGTCACGGTAACATTGGATCAGACAGCGGATGGTAAACCGATTACGGTAGAGGCGATTGTTGATGAAGAGGGTAAATGGTCGGCTGAAATCACGCCTGACATTGCTGCGATTCTTAAAGATGGTAGCGCTACGGTAACGGTGAGTGATCGCGCTGGGAATAGTACTGAGCCGAAAACGATTGACTATACCGTTGATGCGCCAAGTGCGAATGTTACCGGATATTATGACAATATTGAAAATGTACTTAACACAGTTGTAACTGAAGGTGAAGTATCTAAAACAGTGATGATTTCTAGCGAAATTGATCCAAACTTAGCAAGTAACACCTCTAAAACAATGGTCGGTGAAACAATCGCCGGCGATCATGGAACGTTTACCTTAGACGCTTCTGGCAAATGGACGTATACCTTAAATTCAGGTGAAGAAACTTCTAAAGCATTGCTCGATTCTAAAGGACCTTTAACAGAAATCTTTACCGTTAAAGATAGCGATGGTAAACCTTATGAAGTGAAAGTGTCCATTAATGATCGTGTTAAAGATGATGGGGAAAATGTTGTGGTATCTGCCACTACATCATCCTTGAAAGATCAGGCGGAACTTGTTGAAAGTGATGGGGGTGAATTTACTATTTACACCAATGACTCACTCGGCGAAATCACTGGTACGGTGGCATCTGGTGTTGAGAAAGTTCGTGTGTACATCAACAAAAAAGATGCGGCAAATGATAGTGATAAAGATACGATTGGTTACCCGCAATATTTAGAGATTGAGGTTAATGGTGATGGTACTTGGTCATTAAGTGAAGATAAGCTTACGGAAGTATTGCAAACAACATGGTGGGCAGATCAGCTCAATAATGACAACATCTATCTTCAAGTGCGTGCAGTTGATCCGGCAACGGGTAAAGTCGGTGATGTGTCTGAAAAGTACACCTTTGTGGTGGATACTGTTGCGCCAGAAGCGACCTATGTTAATTATGAAGATGGCAAAGTGACAGCGCTTGTTAGCGGTGATCCTGACGATACGCATCATGCCGAAACGGGCAATGAGGTGATCGTTAAGTATACGGATACAGACGGCAATGTTCAGGTTGTAACGGGCAAAGTTGGCGATAAAGCGGTGGCTGATAAACCGTATCTGTCGATCAGTGTGGATGTGAACGATTCAAGCAAAGTAGATTCGAATACGGAATTTAAAGTCTATGTGAAAGATAACGCCGGTAATATCGGTGTGAACAATGATTCTAAAGAGAATCCGCTGAAGATTGAGTTGCCAACGCCTAAGATTGATCAATACCATGACAATGTGAATAACGCCGAGGGTGGCACAGAGATTATTGGTAATACCGGTTATAGTGATGATCCTTCGGGCTTAATCAGCGGTACAATTGTATTGACTGAAGAAGATCTTAAGGTGGTCGATTCCGTGCGCGTTTATCTCTACGATAATCGTGAAAAGTATATTGAAATCGATAAAAATGATCTCGTTAAAGGGTCAGATAATACCTATCGCTGGACAACGAAGCCGGGTGATTTATCAAAAGTCACCACTACGGGTAAATTTGCCGAAGGGGAAGTGACGCTCTATGCCGCGACCTATGATAAAGATTCGGGCTCATTGAGTGAATTATCACCGCCCTTTAAAGTCACGATCGATGTGACCGCGCCTGAAATCACCATTGAGAGCATTGCGGAAGATGGCATTGTCTCTCAAAGCGAGAAAGATAAAGGCTTTAGCATCAAAGGTTCTGCCACAGGTGTTGAAGAAGGGAATACCGTTACAGTCGATTTTAATGGTAAAACGTATGAAGGCACAGTTACCAATGTGAAAAATGGTCATGGTTCTTGGGAAATTAAGATTCCAAGTCATGATGCAAGTACATTGGAAGATGGTAAAACTCAAGAGGCTACAGCGACAGTCACTGACAATGCAGGCAATACTTCTGATCCTAGCTCTAAATCTGCAAAAATACATTTGACGGTTTTAGCAAGTACAGAATTGATTGAGATTGATGAAGATAGTGGTCCAGTAACTGGTCAAGTGACTCAAACTGGCTATTCACTTTATCATAAGCTTGCGAGTGAAGTCCCCCCTGAGATAGGTGTTGTTGAATTTGATTCGTATGCCTATAGTGGCCAATTTACTTTCACGCCAGCTAAAGATTGGTCGGGTACTTTTGAGTTTGATATCCTTGTCAGAGATGCATATGGCAATGAAAATATTGTTAAGCAAATAATCAAAGTTAATCCTGTGGCTGACGAGCCAACTCTTTCAATGGATATGAATTTTGATGTGGGTGAACTTAGTCTTAATAAATATGTTTGGAAGGAAGTAGGTTATAAATCAACTTGGAGAGGGCTAGAAAAAGATACAACGTATAAAATTGGTGATAAAACATACAATTTCCATAATACTGTTGGTGATGATGGGAGAGATCGAGGGCATGGAAGCGGTATTAATGAGACAACATTAGTTGATGGAATTAATGCATTACTTGCGCATAAGAAGCCAGATAGTCATGATTTAACCAATGATATGAAGTCAGAGGGGTGGATAGATAATGATCGTCCAGGTGAAGCATTAGCAGCAGGTGACGTTGTCTTTATCAATGGCCTTGTCTATTTAGAGGCTGGTAAGGAGTATAAGTACGAAGGTAAAGCCGATGACTCAGCCATGATTAAGATTGGTGATGACGTTTCTAGTAAATACGTGAGCTGGCAAGGATTAGGCAATCAAGGATTGGCTGAAGATCTCTTTACTGTGGAAGAGTCCGGTTTTTACACCTTTGATCTCTATATTTATAACCAAGATGGTTATGGAAACTACAACTTCAAAGTGACGGAAGCAGATGGTACGAATGTTAAATACTTCCCCAATATTGAGGCGGCACAAAAAGAGGTGTCAGGCTTAGTTTATATTGATGACACCTTACAAGGCTCTGATGGAAAAGGATTCTACGGCGTTAAGTTTGGATATACTGGCTCTGAAACAGATAATGTAGATCTAGAGGGAGTGGCAGCATCATTAACTGACCGTGATGGCTCTGAAACACTATCGATGACGCTTACAGGGCTCGTTGAAGGTACTCAACTTTCCTATACCGCTGTTGATATGAATGGAAAAGAAGTTCTGAAGAGCGCAATCGCTGATGCGGATGGTACGATTACAGTAAACGGCGCTGATGGCGTTTTGGACTTCAAAGATCTCTCGCTTGATCTTCCAAAGGGGATAGCAACGGGTACGTTAAACGTTGAGTTAACCGTTACTGCAACAGAAAAAGGCAATGGTGACGCTAAATCAACGAGTACGACGTTTGACGTGAATGTGGTTAAGCCGACGGCCGCGGCGAAATTCATGCTCGATGAGAGCGATGAAGGTGACATGAGTGAGCTCTTAAGTGCAGCGGATGCATTGCAAGCAGAAACGCCCGTTGCCTTTAATGCAGCGCTTGGTCTCTCGGTTCCAACGGCAGAGATGGATGCACCTAAATGGGCGCCGGAATTTGCGGAAGGTTTATTGTCGGATGCGGATACCGGAGCGTATATCAACGTGAATGTTGATGAGGCAAGTGAGACGGTGACGCTCAGTACCGATCAGGCGTCCGACGAGGTGGGCAGTATCGATGCGCCGATGTTGTTGGTGGCGGATACGCACGATCCGATCTCATTTGAGGATCTCCTTAACCATGATTTAACGAGCATTATTTAACGAATAACCCGATCGGAAAAATGCCTTAAGGGTTAAGTCAAATTGCACCTCCAATCGCCCCATCTTTTTTGATGACGGTGGTTGGAGGTTTTTTTGTGGGCATAAAAAGGCCCCATCGGAGCCCTTTATTTCAATCTTGATTGAATGATTCGTTGCCTGAATTACTCAATATTTTGAATCTGTTCGCGGATCTGTTCGATCAATACTTTAAGATCAACGCCGATCTGGGTGAGCTTCACATCTTGGGATTTTGAGCCAAGGGTATTGGCTTCACGGTTGAGCTCTTGGGAGAGAAAATCTAAGCGACGACCGACGGGCTCATTGCGGGAAAAGACATTGCGCATCTCGGCAATATGAGCGTTTAAACGATCGATCTCTTCATCAACATCGAGGCGCTGAGTCACATAGACGAGCTCTTGCTCAAATCGGTTGGGATCGTGCTCAATATCGATCTCTTCAAGGCGTGAAAGTAGGCGCTCTTTAATCTTTTCAATGGCGATTGGGCGTTGGGCTTTCGCATCGATCACAAGCTCTGCCATCTTATTAAGGCGCTCGGTGAGCATCTCAAGAATGCGAGTTCCTTCACGTTTACGATTTTCTAAAAGGGCATCAAGCGCGTTATTAAAAAGCGTCATCAATACTGGTTTAATCGCTTCAGGATCGGGCGCTGCAGTGGTCACCACATTGGGAAAACGCATCAATTCGGTGGCCGTTAATACGCGTTCATCGCCGAGTAGTCCTTGCGTTTCTTGATGAATTTCTACAATGCGAGTGGCTAAATCGCGGTTAAAAATGAGTGTCGATGCGGGATTTTGTTCCATGTCGAGGCGAATCGAAATATCCACCTTTCCACGTGAAACCTTCTCAGCGAGCACTTCACGGAGCACCGGCTCAAAATTGCGGAGCAGTTCCGGCATTCGAAACGAAGGGTCGAGATAGCGGTGATTGACGCTGCGGATCTCGATGCTAAGCATGCCAAGATCGGTCAGCTGTGATTCGCGAGCAAAGCCCGTCATAGATAACAACATAGTACTGCCTTTTTGTTTAAAATCGGTCAATGAATCGTATAACCGTTCATTATAAGGGATCGGCGGATTTTCTGAAAAAGATTATTCGCTAATCATCTCACTTTCCACATAGCGAACTAAGAGATTAAACGTCGCGTGAAGTGAGTCAATATGGGTGCGCTCCATGCTGTGTGAGGCATCAATTCCCGGGCCAATGAGCGCATGTTTCAGATCGTATCCTGCACGAATTGCCGCCGAGGCGTCTGAGCCATAATAGGGATAGATATCGACTTTATGAGGAATTTTAAACTCACTACAGAGTGTGCGCATCTGTGAGGTGAGTCCGTGATGATAAGGCCCCGATGAATCTTTTGCGCAGATCGAAACGCTAAACTCATCGGAATTTTGTCCATCGCCAATCGCGCCCATATCCACCGCAACATATTCCGTCACATTGGCCGGAATTGCGGAGTTCCCTCCAAAGCCCACCTCTTCATTATTGGAGATATAGAGATAGGTGGTGTAGGGAAGGGTAATCGCGCTTGAAGTGATCTGTTCAGCAAGCTCAATTAGAAGGGCAACGGCGGCTTTATCATCTAAGTGGCGTGATTTTACAAAGCCATTATCGAGTGTTTCAAAACGAGGATCGAACGACACATAATCGCCCACCGAAATGTCGAGCGCTTCGGTCTCTTCTTTTGAACGTGTGATCGCATCAATGCGCACCTCGATATTCTCATCATTGCGCGGTAGCTCGCCACTCTCTTTGTAAACATGCACCGACGCTTGATGCATCAAAATGGTGCCCCGTACCGGAAGCTGATTGTGACGATGAATAATGCAATATTCGCCTTCAACGCTATTCCAATTAAAGCCACCGAGTTTAGTGAGTTTAAGGCGACCATCGGTTTTAATCTCTTTGACCATCGCGCCAAGGGTATCAACGTGCGCGGTTAAAAGACGAGCGTTTGAATCGTCATGCCCTTTTAGCGTTACTAAAATCGCACCCTTTTGCGTAGTCGTAAATTCGATGCCCGACGCTGTGAATCGATCTTTCAAATAGTGGATGATTGCACGCGTATCACCTGACGGACTTGGGCGATTGACCAGGTGTTCAAGCGTAATTAACGTATGCGTTGGGTTGAATTTCATAGCGGTCTCCGTAGACAAATCATAAAAATAACGCGTAAGGTTGATTTACGTCGA
The DNA here is from genome assembly GCA_012513365.1 of Lysobacteraceae bacterium. Lineage (GTDB taxonomy): Bacteria > Pseudomonadota > Gammaproteobacteria > Cardiobacteriales > Wohlfahrtiimonadaceae > CALZBJ01. The sequence goes on along the minus strand of JAAZCI010000265.1, from coordinate 2,889 downwards.
TATTATCAACTTTTAATAGTATAACTTTTTTATAACTGTTCTTCGATCCTTCTAATTGTCTATTAAATTGGCAAAAATCGAGTATCTGTGCGCAATTGCAGTTATATAAACGGTAGCATCGCAGGTTTGGTTGGTTCGTCGTGGCTCGCCTCAATAATTTCAATAAAGGCTTCAAGCGAGCGGGTTTGGTAGGCATCTTTTCGGCAGATAAAGACCGTCTGAATGCGGCTATATTTTGCCGGTAAAGAGTGGCATCTGATAAGCCCGCGGGCTTCATGATGGGCCACCACCGATTTTGGTAGATAGGTTACGCCAAGCCCTGAATAGACGCTGCCTAAGATCGTTTCGAGCGTGCCAAGCTCCATCACTTTTGACGAAACAATCTGCTCATCGCGGAGCCACTCTTTCAGTTTTGCCCGATAGCCACAGCCCGCACCAAAGACCAAAAAAGGGCGCTCTTTAATCTCTGCTAAAGTTTTCGTTTCAAGGTCGGTAACGAGCACGAGCTCCTCTTCAAAAACATGATATTGCTTTAAATCGGGGTGATTACTGCGCGCGGTTCCGGTGATAAATGCGCCATCGAGCTTATAGTTTAAGACCCGATCGATCAGCTCCTCGGAAACGCCGGTGGCAAGGGAGAGATCCACATTTTTATAGGCTTGATTATAGCGCGAGAGAATGAGTGGCAATTTAATTACCGTCTCAACGGCGCCAATGGAGAGATTTCCCGCGGGTTGGCCATCATCTTGCATCACTTTTTTCATCTCATCGACGAGGGCGGTTATGCGTTCTGCGTAGGTGATCAGCTTTTTCCCTTCAGGGGTTAATTCCATCCCGCGATTGTGCCGATGGAAGAGCTGCGTGCCGAGTTCCTCTTCAAGTCCTTTGATCCGCGTTGTCACATTTGATTGCACATAATGGAGCTGTTTTGCCGCGCGGCTAATGTTACGTTCTTTAGCAACTGTTTGAAAAATATAGAGATCGCGTAAATCCACCTCAATCCTCCTTAAGGCTCTGTTTTCAATGAATTTGATCGATGTAATCGTTATTTTAGATATCAAAATATATGATAACAACAATCAATTATAATCGTTTCAAATGATAAAGGAAATAGTGTTTAATGTCATCAAATTCGTTTTTAAAACGATCAATAAAAAAACCGATCGAAGGTAAGGAGAGGATATGTTACAAGGCAATCGTTTATGGGGTGCGTTTTTAGCACTGGTGGCGAGTGTGTCGTGGGGTGCGATGTTTCCCGTGGCCAGCCACAGTTTCCAATATATTGACACATTCTATTTCACGATTTTCAGTTACATTCCGGTGGCGCTGATTTTAGCGGTGATTCTCTATAAAAAAGAGGGAAAAGCGGCGTTTAAAACGGAAGGTCGTGGCGGGGCGGTGCTCTTTTATGGCGTGATGGCGTTCACCGTTTATAACCTCTTTATCTTCTGGGGACAGGATCTTTTAGGCGATACCGGAACGCTGTTAGCCTCCATTATGGAAGCTTTATGCCCCATGATTTCGGTGCTGCTTGTGTGGGGATTAACGCGTAAACGCCCCAACAGTTTTACCTTAGGATTTATTGGACTTGCCTTCATCGGCGTACTGCTTGTGGTCACGAAAGGGGATCTTAATTTCATGAGCTCCATTCACACTCAAATGATCCCCTTAGTGATCCTCTTTTTCGGCGTCTTTGGGTGGGTGGTCTACTCAATGGGCGGCGATCGTTTTCCGGAATGGTCGACGCTGCGATTCTCCACCTTAACGCTTATTTACGGCATTGGAACCACCACGGTGATTGTGCTGTTAACCTCGCTTGCGGGCTGGACTGAGGTGCCAACCTTTGAGGGGATCTACGCGATTCGTTACGACCTACTCTTTATGATTGTCTTCCCTGGCGTAATTGCGCTTGTGGGCTGGAATGAGGCGGTGCGAATCCTAAAACCGATCAACAGTCTGCTCTTTATCACCTTTGTTCCGGTGACAACGCTCGTGATCGGATCGATCCAAGGCTATGAATTATTGATGATCGATTATGTGGGCACCTTCTTTATTATCGCCGCGCTCCTTTTAAATAACCTTCACCAGCGTTATCTATTACGCCGTGATGCGCTGCGCAGTAAGCAAGTTTATAGTTGTTATGAGCGCCCAGAGAAACATGAGTCATTAGGCGCAATCCCCGCGATCAATATCAAGCGTGGCTAGAGGAGAGGACTTAATCACCTATTTCGAATGATCTGCCTGAAAAGGCGGTCATATCGCTAGAATTTACGAAGATACCCCCTATTCTTCGTAATAACATTCCCTTAAAGTGTCATTTCTTGTCAGAAAGAGATTTTAAGGGAATTTTTTGTGCCATTTTTTTAATATGCATAGAAAGCGAATATAGGGTTTGACGCATGTCAGTTAAGTAGAGATAATTTTGGTAAGTGTTTGTCTATAAATATAATAAGGCGTACCCTAATAGGTTCATTCTAAAAGACTTAGTGCTTTATTAAACATTCTTAACAATTCTTTAGATGAGCGTCTAAAGCGAGTTTGATAAGGTACCTGAAGTTTCTTATAGAAGAGAATTTCTTCTTAGAAGAGAATATTATTTACCTTAACGTACCAAAATAAGATGTCGAGATTATTACCGATTGCGCTCGAACGACATCTGGTGGAGTAAGAATTATGTCAGAGCACAGAGCAAAACGCGATGCGATCATTCGTGCGCGTCGTTTAAAAATGATTAATTCGTTGATGATAGGCCTCATTTTCGCAATGATGGCGTATATTATCTTGTTTGATTCGTCCGGAATTGGCTTTAGCACGCCGCTCCTTTATCTATTAGGGGCAGGGCTTTCTGTATTGAGTCTGTTATTACTATTGCGCTCAAAACGCGAAGTA
>JAAZCI010000264.1 GCA_012513365.1 Lysobacteraceae bacterium | reverse complement strand
CATTAAAATTACTCACCTCCGGAAGGGAGTCACATTGAGCCGATCCGTAGCGATAGATCGCTTTCCCAAGGGGGTGCTCTGAGTTACGCTCAAGCGCGGTTAAAATGGTTAACGCTTCTTGCTCGGAGGTTGTATTAAGTGCGATAAAATCGGTCACTTCAGGCTGGCCTTCGGTAATGGTGCCGGTTTTATCTAAAATGAGGGCGTTTGTTTTTGAGACTCGCTCAAGGGCTTCGCCATTTTTAATTAAAATCCCATTGCGAGCGCCGAGACCTGTGCCCACCATAATGGCGGTCGGCGTTGCAAGACCGAGCGCGCAGGGGCAAGCAATCACTAATACGGCGACGCTATGCATAATCGCTTTAGCAGAATCGTGCGTGATAAACCACGTGATAACGAGCGTTAAGAGCGCGATGGTGACAACGGTCGGGAAAAAGATTGCTGAGACGCGATCGGCGATTTTTTGAATGGGTGCTTGGCTTCCTTGAGCTTCTTCTACCATCTTAATAATGCGCGCGAGCGTACTTTCATGGCCAAGTTTGGTGGCGCGAAGTGTAATAATGCCGCTCTGGTTGATCGTTCCGCTAAACACCTCGCTCTCACCCCCTTTTTCAACCGGAATTGATTCGCCGGTTAGCATGCTTTCATCAATGGTGGAGTGACCTTTGACCACAACGCCATCGACGGGAATATTTTTTCCCGGATGAACTAGCAGAAGATCACCAATTACCACTTCTTCAATGGTGATCTCGCTCTCATTCCCCTCTTCATCAATACGAATTGCCGTTTTTGCTTGGAGCTCCATCAGCTCTTTAATGGCTGCGCCAGTGCGACTTTTGGCTCGTTCTTCAAAGAAATTCCCGAGTAAAATAAGGGTGATAATGACCGCAGAGCTTTCAAAATAGAGATGGTGCGGATTGCCGCCGAGAAATCCATTATAAAAACTGTAGAGAAACGCGGCGGTAGTGCCAAGCGCAACGAGCACATCCATATTGGGCGAGCGATTTTTAAGGGAGGTGTAGGCGCCTTTATAAAACCGCGAACCAATCCAAAATTGAACAGGCGTAGTGAGAAGTAATTGAACCCATGGCGTGTGGACGAAATTGACCCAGCCCGCGTTACTACCGAGCATTTGGAAGATCATCCCAAGAAGCATTGGTGCACTTAAAAGTGCACTGATAATGAGTCTATTTTGCAGTTTTTGGAGGGAGGCTTTTTGCGCCGCTTCCATCTCTTCACGGTGAAACTCATCATCGACAATGGCGTCAAATCCTGCCCGTTGAATGCGTTTAATCAGGGTGTCGATGTCGGTTTTAGTGGAATCAAACGAGACCATGGCGCGTTTATTGGCAAAGCTGACCGAGGCTTTTTCTACGCCTTTATCGCGATTTAGGACACGTTCAACGCCGGCAGAGCAGTTGGTGCAGGTCATACCGATCACGTTGAGACGAATACGCTCATCCGCATGGACGGTTTTAGGGGATTGATTGGTTTTACTCATCGTTAAAATCCTGTTAATTGAGTGATTCGGGCGTTTCAGTGATTTGAGTGGCGCTACAGGTTCCGGGCTCGCAGCCGCATTGCCCCGGCGTACAATCGCAATCAATGGCGGCAACGGCGCTTTGGCGTTTCTTTTTCAGCGTCTCTTCAAGCATCTCAATATCGGCAAATGAGAGTTTTGAGTCGCGAATCATCGAGGCAATTTTCCGGCCCATTTTCTGCGCGCAAATATGCTCAAATAGCGAATCTGTTGCCGCTTCCCACGATTCAGATTCTGACACAAGCGGGCGATAACGATAGCGATTTCCCTCTTTTTCAGTACCCACCAGATCTTTTTTTACCAGGCGGGCGAGCAGGGTTTTAATGGTGGTTGGTTGCCAGGTCATCTTCTCTTTTAAAATGCGGATCACATCGTTGCTGGTGCACTCTTTTTGTGTCCAGAGCACGCGCATAATTTCCCATTCAGAATCGGTAATGTCGATTTTTAGATCGGCGGCCATAAGCACTCCTTTTACAGTATGACTACAGATGTCGTTTTATGGAGTAATTGTAGTTTGGGCAGGGCAAAGAGTCAAT
>JAAZCI010000263.1 GCA_012513365.1 Lysobacteraceae bacterium | reverse complement strand
GTCAAATCCCTTGAGATCACGCATTAAAAAGGCAAGCACTCAGGCTCGCCTTTTCTTTTCATCTTTTGAGATCTCTTTGATCTGTGTCTTTTTTAGATCGCAAGATCCTCATCGGAACGAATCTCCGCGCCCGGATTGTTGTAAGTATTCTCATCGAGCATGCCCACTTCCTTATCGGTGATGAGCGCTGCCGTCATCGCGCCGGAGACGTTTGCAAGGGTGCGGCCCATATCGATAATAGGATCGATCGCAAGCACCATGCCGATTAAGGGGAAATATTCCCCAAGTCCCATTCCTGAAAGCGAGATGGTTGCGGCAATGGTCGCCGTTCCCGGAATCCCCGCAACGCCGATGGAACCGATTACAACAACGATTAAGAGCATGATGTAAAATTGAAGGTTCATCTCAATGCCGATCATATTGGCCACCATCATGACAAGAAGCGCGGGAAAAAATCCGGCACAACCGTTCATACCCATGGTTGCCCCAAGTGAGGGAATGAGGTTCGCCGTTCCGCTTGAAACGCCCATGCGCTCAGTTAAAGTAGCAATGGACATCGGGAGCGTTCCCATCGACGAGCGGCTCGAAAAAGCCATCACCCACGTATCACGCGCTTTTTTAATAAAGGTAACCGGCGAAAGGCCGTGCATCATCACCAGTAAAATATGAATTAAAATCATAATAAGGGTTGCGGCATAGATCGCCACAATAAAGCTCGAAACATTGATAATCGCGGGAATCCCATTACTCATCACCGTACCGGCTAAAAGGGCGATAATTGCGTAGGGCATCAGTTTAATAATCATCGAGGTGACGCTCATCACAATGCGGTGCAGCGCGTTAATAAAGGATTTAAAGAGCGCAATCTCTTCGGGCAGTTTTCGCTCGGCTTTATTCGCCGCAACGCCTAAAAGCGCTGAGAAGATCACCAGTCCCACCACATTATTGGTATGCATTGCGGTAATAATATTGCTTGGAATGAGACCGACTAAAATGTTGACGATGTTCGATTGTTCGCGAATAACCGCCGATTGCGTCACCTCCACGTCACCTTGGCCAAGCCCTAAAATATTGGCGAGCAGAATGCCTACAATGGCAGCAAGCCCTGTGGTAAAGAGCAGCCAAAAAATCCCACGCGTTGCAATTTTAGAGAGGTATTTCTCTGCAGCAAAATCGAGTACCACTTTTAGAATCGATACAAACACAAGGGGAATAACGAGCATCCGAATGAGCGAGATAAAACTGCGCCCAAAGAGTCCGTACCAGAGCGCCGTTTCTTTAAGGGCGGTGGTGGAATTTTCCGGCATTCCTTCCAGCAGTTGAAGCGAAAACCCGAGTGCAATCCCGAGGATTAATCCCACCATCATGCGCATGAAAAAGCTTTTTTTATGTTTTCCCAGACGATGAATGATGAAAAACCCGACGAGCAGGAATAAAAACCACACCAGCGTCTGCCAGTGAGTAATAACGAGGAAGTGTTCAAAAAAGGCGCCCGAAAAGATCGAGGTATCGCCGTTTATTGCATTCATAATAAACTCCTTTAAATGGGGCGAGGGTATCTCTTGAGATAAATGCACAGACAACAGAAAAAGCACACCTTATTTAAGATGATGCCATACGCTATCTGCGAAAATCGTCCCTGATGCTTAAATTAAAAAATTAAAAAATTGGAAATAAAACGAGAGTGTTTTAGAGGGCAATCGGTTGGATTAACACGAGCGTGAAATAGGGCAGCAACAGCAACAAACATTCGCAGCTAAATGTGCAATGTTGATACGCTGTGTAGAGTGTCTGCTCGGTTTCATGCTCTCTCCAGTAGAAAAAGATGGGATAAAAAATCGGTTTGAAAAACCTTTATTAGTTATACCGCCATTTCAGGGCGATTGCAATAGGGCGAACGATCTTCTTTGAATGTGAGGTTTAACCGTCTTTTTCTCACGCTTAATGCTATGATAAACGGCGTTATCGCATGGAATGGATGATAGGTTATGCAGAGATTTGTCATTAGCGATTTAAGTTGAAAATCAAAATTAAACACAACAAAAAATGAGGAGAGGTCACGATGTTGAGCGAAGCGACCATTTTTATTGCAGGGTATGCGCGTCTGCCTCAAGGTATGGCGGCAAAAAATTTGTATGATTCGATGACCATTACTGCTGAAGTGGATAAAAAATATGGGGTGATTGTCGATGCGGAATGCACCTTGGTGACCGAGCTTGGGCGCGATTTTATGAAGCGTCTTCTAAAAGGGCACAGTCTATTGGATGGCACACAAACCTTAATTGAGATGATTCAAGTCTATTACAAAGGCAAAGCGGCGAGCGCGCTTGTGGCGGCGGTAAAAGATTTGGAGTATCAATTTCACGGACTCTCCCGTTAAAATCAAAAATGATTAAAAAGATTGACTTTTATTTTAGTTGCATGCTACATTCAACTTAACACGATATCCCAAAGAGAAGTCGGCCATATCAATCACCCATGGTGCGAGCCTTCTTAGAGACGATATCAAATAGATAAAATGGCAACAAACACAATTAAGCGACTGCTTAGTTATCTGAGACTGCCCGCCGGCAGCTAATAGGATACCAAAACCAGTAACGCGTTCCGCTCAATGGAGTGGGGCTCTCGTTACTGGTTTTTTTGTTGCTTAAAATAGATAAGCCAATAAAGTATATTTACAATAGAGAACAATTAAAACTAAGGTAGGAGAAGAGGATATGTCTACGTTTTTACAGAAAAATGATCGCTTTGAAATTGCGTTAAACCCCCAATCAAAACGCATTCACAACATCACTCTTGCAAAATCAGTGCTTGAGACATTTTATAACCGCGTTCGTGAGGAAAATATCGAGGTTCAGCGCCTTGAATATACGCCGTATGAGCGTCAAGTGATCGCTTCTTATTTAGATGAAGCGGCGGGCAGTGATTTTGGGAATATTCTTCGCGATATTGTCAATGACCGCGACACTGGTGGATTTACCATTGGCGTTGAAGGCGTGACTGATTGCACAAGCGAATATGTGATTTTCTCCACGGCGATTGCGCACCTTGTGGGAATCTCAAACTTTGACTCGATGACCGGTAAATATTACGCGCGTTTTACCGTACGTGATACCGATGATAGTGACTCGTACTTGCGTCAAGCATATCGTCTCTTTACCCTTCATACCGATGGTACGTTCGTCAGCGAGCCGACCGATTGGTTGTTGATGATGAAAATGGTTGAAGAGAATGCGGTGGGAGGCGAGAGCCGTCTGCTTCACTTAGATGATTGGGCAGAGCTTGAGAAATTTACCAGTAGCCCGCTTGGATCACACAAATTCCAATACATTGCGCCGCCGAGCAAAAATGTTCAGGAAGAGGTTCAACGCCAGCTCTTCTTTAATAAGAATAATCGCCCATGCATCTGCTTTATCGATCAGTTTGCCTATCCTGGCACCATTGAAGAAGCGAAATTCTTAAAATCGCTCTCACAATCGATGGAATCGGATAAAAGCGTGGTTGAATTAGAACTTCCTGTTGGTAATTTAGTGGTCCTTAATAACGAATTCTGGTTGCATGGCCGTGCCGCATTTGAGAAAAACCCGAACTTAAATCGTGAGCTTCTCCGTCAACGCGGTCGCTTCTACGAATAATCGATCTTATAGGCTGGCGGTATTAGCCTCATAAAATAATCCTTATAAAAAACGAGCCTTACTTTTAGCGGAATTTACGATTTGACGATGATTCTGCCGAGAAGTAAGGCTTTTTTGTGTCTGAGTTTTGACAAATTATTTGTTGTTTAACGCTTCATGTTCTAGGAGCTGATTTGCTTTATCGAGCTGTTTTTGATGAAGCTCGCTACTTTCATTGATGCGGCGCTCCATCTCTTCCTTCTGTTTAATTTTCTGCGGATAATAATTATCCTGTGGCTCACTGCAAGCATTTAAAAGCATCAAAGCAGTGAGTGAGAGAAGAGCGGTATTAAACAGTTGTCGCATCGTAGGAGTAGTCCTTTTAAAGCCGTTAGGGTTCATCAACATAGATCCAGAGGAGCACCGGTTTGGTCTTCGTTTGAAGGAGCGCATCAACACGGCGCATTGCTTCATCGCTAATCACCGGACATCCTTGACTATAGCCCATGGGAAGATATTTCGGGAAGGTTTCATCAGTGGGGATTTTATCAAATGAGTGGAGCACAATATAGCGG
>JAAZCI010000262.1 GCA_012513365.1 Lysobacteraceae bacterium | reverse complement strand
TGATCTTAAAGCCCGTCTTGCGAAAATTATTATTGGCTATACCTTTGATAATACGCCCGTCACCGCTGGAGATTTAAAGGCGGAAGGCGCGATGGCGGTGCTCCTTAAAGAAGCGCTTAAACCCAATTTAGTGCAGACGCTTGCCCATACGCCAGTGCTGCTTCACGGCGGTCCGTATGCCAATATTGCCCATGGATGCAACACCATTTTAGCGACAAAATTTGCACTTAAATATGCCGATTATGTCGTGACAGAAGCTGGCTTTGGAGCAGATTTAGGCGCTGAAAAGTTCCTTGATATTAAATGCCCTGCAGCAGGAATTTCACCTTCAGCGGTCGTCATTGTCGCTACCGTTCGGGCGCTTAAAATGCATGGGGGTGTCAAGATCGATCAGCTCAGTAAACCCAATATAAAAGCGGTGATTGCGGGACTACCGAATCTTGAAAAACATCTCGATACCATTAAAAATGTATATGAACTGCCCTGCACCATCGCGATTAATCGCTTCCCTACCGATAGTGATGATGAGATCGAAACGATCCAAAAACGCTGTGCTGAATATGGCGTGAATGTGATTGTATCGAACGTGTGGGCAGAAGGGGGAAATGGAGCGACAGCGCTTGCGCATGAGGTGGTTCGTTTAGCTGAAAATCACAATGGAAGCTATAAAAAACTCTATAACGGCGGATCGACCGTTGAGGAAAAACTTCACCAAATCGTGACGAAAGTCTATGGTGGCCGTGAGGTGATTTTAACTGCGAGTGCCAAAACCGATCTTAAACTGATTGCCGAGATTGGACTTGACCATCTCCCGATCTGTGTTGCTAAAACGCAATATTCCTTCAGTGATGATAAGAAAAAACTTGGTAGACCCACCGATTTTGCCATCACCATTCGAAATTTTAGAGTCTCCGCTGGCGCGGGGTTTATCGTTGCCTTAAGCGGCACTATGATGACGATGCCTGGGCTTCCAAGACATCCCGCTTCTGAGCGCATTGACTTAAGCTCGGATGGAAAAATTTCTGGGCTTTTCTAGGATTTCTATTATCTGATTATTTAGCTACTGCTGATTCTTCGGATAAACAAAAACCTCGTGAGAGTTAGATCATCACGAGGTTCTATTTTGTTACGCTGTTAAGTTAACTTAATAGCAACTCACATTAATCGTTTAATTTTTTCGCGAGCATTTGGTTAATCATTGCAGGATCAGCTTTACCGCGACTTAACTTCATCACCTGGCCAACAAAGAAGCCGAGTAATTTAGTTTGACCGCCTCGATATTGCTCAACCTGTTTTGGATTTTTCTCGAGAACTTCGCTAATCCAACCATCGATTGCGCCGGTATCCGTCACCTGTTTAAGACCATCACGCTCGATAATCTCATCAGCGCTGAGCTCAGAATCTACCATGCTGGTAAAGACTTTTCGCGCGATATTATTTGAAATAGTTTTATCGCTAATGCGTGCAAGTAGCCCTGCTAAACGCTCCGCCGATACGGTGAAGGCATCGATCTCGATCTCTTTTTCATTTAAGTGAGCCGATACATCGCCAAGAAGCCAGTTAGCTGACATCTTCGCATCAGCGCCGGCTTCCACCATCGCCACAAAATAATCACTCATTACTCGCGAATGGGTTAATACGCCTGCATCATATTCGGGCAGTTCGTAGGTTTCCATAAAGTGCGCTTTAAGCTCTTCAGGCATCATCGGGAACGTTGCGCGGACTTTTTCAATCGCTTCATCAGTAATAATGATGGGAAGAAGGTCCGGACAGTGGAAATAACGATAGTCATTCGCTTCCGCTTTTGAACGCATTGAGCGCGTCTCATTTTTATCTGAATCGTAGAGGCGCGTCTCTTGGACGATCTCGCCACCGGCTTCCAATACTTCGATTTGACGCTCAACTTCGTAATTGATCGCCTGCTCGACAAATCTAAATGAGTTAATGTTTTTAAGCTCAGTACGCGTACCTAAGGGCGTACCCGGCTTATGAATCGATACGTTCGCATCACAGCGGAATGAGCCTTCCTGCATATTCCCATCACAAATACCTAACCATGTTACGATCTGATGGAGCTGACGAAGATAAGCAACCGCCTCCTCAGCAGAATTAAGATCTGGCTCAGAGACGATCTCTAACAGAGGCGTTCCTGCACGGTTTAAGTCAATACCGGTCATGCCATAAACAACGCCGTGGCGTGAGCTTCCCGCATCTTCCTCTAAATGTGCACGGTTAATGCGAATACGTTTTGTCTCACCATTGACCTCAATATCAAGGTGCCCTTCATACACCACCGGCTTATCAAGCTGGCTTGTTTGATAGCCTTTAGGTAAATCTGGATAAAAATAGTGTTTACGCTCGAAAATCGTCCGGCGTTCCACGTTTGAATTTGTCGCAAGCGCAAATAAAATCGCTTTATCTAAAACCGCGCGGTTAAGCGTCGGTAATGTGCCTGGCATTGCAAGATCAACTAAGCTTGCTTGTGTGTTCGGATCAGCGCCATAGGCAGTGCTTGAACCTGAAAAGATTTTTGTGTTTGTGGTCAATTGAGCATGAACCTCAAGACCAATGACAACTTCCCAACTCATAATTTTAATTCCTTACATCTATTAATTTAACGGTGTCTGATTTCGTTCGAATATTACGAATATTTTTCAGGAAGTTTTTTGTGCCAATCGGTCACCGTTTGATATTGATGCGCCATCGCTAAAATCGTAGTTTCATCAAATGCACGCCCTACTAAATGAAGTCCTACCGGAAGATTGTTTGAAAATCCAACCGGATGGCTGAGTGCGGGGAGTCCCGCCAAGTTTGCGCCAATTAAGTTCGCATCAAAAAGAGAATTTTGTACGCCACTGTTATCCGCATCTTTTTGGAATGCCCCTGAAGCCACGGTTGGACCTGCAATCACATCCACTTCGCGTAAAATGGCATTATATTCATCAGTAATTTGGCGACGAATTTTTTGCGCTTTTAAGTAGTAGTCTTGATAGAGCTCTTCGGTAAGTGCGTAAGTTCCCATGAAAATCCGGCTACGAACTTCTTTACCAAAGCCTTCAAAACGCGTGCGTTTATAGAGATCTTCTAAATCCTTCGGATCTTCCGCGCGATAGCCATAACGAATGCCATCAAAACGCGATAAGTTACTCGATGCTTCCGCAGGAGCAACGACATAGTAAACGGGCGTCACTAAATGATGGAGTTTAAGTTCCACATCCACTAGCTCCGCACCAAGCTTTTCATACTCAGCGAGGGCATCGTTAACGGCTTTTTCCGTCTCTTCATTTAAGTTTTCAGCAAAAAAGGCTTTAGGAACGCCAATTTTTAAGCCTTTTAGGGAACGATCTAATTCATCGGTATATGCCGGAACATCGCGCTCAACTGAGGTCGGGTCTTTCGGATCATAGCCTGACATCACCTCTAAAAGCGCCGCGCAATCTTCAGCCGATCCGCCAAGCACGCCACCTTGATCAAGGGAAGATGCAAACGCGATCATCCCAAAACGTGAGATTCGACCATAGGTGGGTTTAATTCCGGTTACACCACAAAAGCTTGCCGGTTGACGAATCGATCCACCGGTATCAGAGCCCGTTGCCGCAACGACTAACCCAGCGCTAACTGCAGCCGCTGATCCACTTGATGATCCGCCTGCAACGCACTCTTCCGACCATGGATTTTCAGTACCACCAAAGAAGCTTGTTTGCCCCGTTGAGCCCATTGCAAACTCATCCATATTAAGCTTACCAAGGGAAATCGCCCCCGCCTCTTTTAATTTTTCAGCCAACGTCGCACTATAAGGTGAAGTGAAGTTAGCCAGCATTTTTGACGCGGCCGTTGTTAAAACGCCCTCGGTACAAACAAGATCTTTATGGGCAATGGGAATCCCGGTTAAGAGCGTTTGTTCACCGCGTTTAATGCGCGCATCAGCCGCTTTAGCTTCTTCAAGCGCGCTTTCAAATGTTTTTGTAATAAACGCATTGAGTTTAGGATCAAATGTTTCAATGCGTTTTTGATAATGTTCGACTAATTCAACACTCGTTAGTTCTCCGCTATCGAGTTTTTGTCGTAGTTCTTTAATTGTGTATCTATTCATAGTTTTTGTGCTTTTTATTCGATAACTTGTGGAACGAGGTAAAGACCATTGTCGGTAAATTCCGTTGTCTTTTGATACTCTTCACGATGATTTGTTTCAGTTACCACGTCATCACGAAGAATCATATGCGCATCATGAGGATTGCACATAATCTCGGTTCCGTCCGTATTTTGCTCACGGATCACAGCGATCACGTCCGCCATCTGCTCAAGACGCTTGATCTCCGCATCGATATTTTCTTCAGGAATCGCCATCTGTGATAAAAAGGCGAGTCGCTCTATGGTATTTTTATCTATTTTCATCATTTTCTTTACTACTCGTTTTAATCGTATCGGTTCCGGATTCTAAATCATCCGCGCTGACGCTTTGCATGTCGGCTTTTTTTGATTTTTGCTCGTCATCATTTGGAGCAATCTCTTCGTCATAAAGAATCATATAGGCCGGGCCATCGACGTCGTCAAATTGATTTGATCTCACCGCCCAAACAAATGCGAACCCTATTAGGAACATGCCGGCTAAAGTTAGGGGCAACAATATTAAGAGTACGTTACTCATCATCTCCTCCTCGTATGCGAAGTGTATTACCAATGACTAAAAGCGAACTAAGGCTCATGCCTAGTGCCGCCATCCAGGGCAATATCACACCAAACATTGCAATTGGAATAGCTACTAAATTATACCCCAATGCCCAGGCGAGATTTTGATTAATTATGCGATCGGTACGTTTTGCCAACACAATACCATCCACCAGCGGCTCAAGTTTTTGATCTTTCATTAAAATCATATCCGCGGTGGTTTGTGCAAGAAGTGCTCCCTGACCAATTGCGATAGAAACATCAGCTTTCGCTAATACAGGTCCGTCATTAATGCCGTCTCCTAGCATAGCAACTCTCGCGCCATTTTTCTGTAGTTTTTCTACATAGTGAAGCTTCTCTTCTGGCAATAGATCGCCATGTGCCTCTTCAATGTTTAAGGTTTCATTAAAGCGTTTAACCGTTTCAGTACGGTCACCGCTTAAAATATGGAGTTTATAGCCCGCTTCGCGCAGGGACTCCACCGTTTTTAACGTATCGTCTTTTAAGCGATCGAGCAGCGAGAAAGCCGCAATCAATTGATCACCCTTCCCAAGCCCGACCCAAAGCCCATCATCAAAGCGCTCGTGATAGCCCGTTAGATCAAACCAATCAAGACGCCCAATCTTATATTGGGCGCCATCGACCTCGCCACTAATCCCTTTTCCAACATGGTTAAGAAGATTATCAACTGCAAGCGGCTCAAGGGATTCATCTTCACTCAATTTTCTAAAGCCATAGGCAATCGGGTGACTTGAGCTTGCTTCAAGCGCAGCACCAATCTGTTTAATATAGGCTTCATCCATCGACTCATCAAAATAATGAATCGCATTAATGGTGAGTTTTCCTTCCGTTAATGTTCCGGTTTTATCAAAGACGATATCGGTGATTTTGCCGAGCGTTTCAAGGGCTCCAGAGCGTGTCGCAATCAGCCCCTTTTCTATAATCGCCTGATTTCCGGTACTGAGCGCCGCTGGGGTTGCAAGCGCAAGTGCGCACGGGCACGATACGACAAGTACCGTTAAGGTTACGGAAAATGCACGGCTTGGATCAATCCAGTTGTACCAAACAATAAAGGTTCCTACGCAGGCTATAATAATTCCGAGGACAAAATAGGTTGAGATAATATCGGCAAGTTGCGCGATTTTAGGTTTTTCTGTCATTGAACGGTCAATGAGGCGCGCCATTTGCGATAGAACCGTTTCAGCCCCAATCGCAGTGACTTCCATTTTAAGCGGTTGCTCATAGTTCACCGAGCCACCAATTAGCCGATCGCCTTTGCGCTTCTCAAGTGGCAAACTTTCACCCGTTAACAGAGATTCATCCACCATCGCAACATCATCAAGGAGCACTCCATCGAGTGGAATGCTATCGCCCGGCTTAATTAAAAGATGATCGCCCATCTGAAGACGCTGAGTCGGAACGGGTTCAGTTGATCCATCGGGAAGTAATCGCTCTGCAAAATGCGGCTTAACTTTAAGAATATGATCTGAGACTAATAACGCTTTATGGCGAGCATTAGTTTCGAGCACTCGCGCCCCTAAGAGTAAAAAGGCAAACATCGTAACCGACTCATAATAGGTCTCATCTTGGCCGGTGATCGTGTTCCAAATACTCCAAATTGTCCCAACAATAATCGCAAGTGAGACGTTGACGTTCATGCTTAAACGCCTGTTTTTCAAGTCATGATAGGCCGCTTTATAAAAACTACGACTCGCATAGGTGACGCATGGAATGGCGGCAAACATATTAAACCAGTTGAGGAAATGGTAGGAGTTTTGGCTCATATCATTATATTTACCAAAATAGATCCCAACCGCGGTCATCATCACTTGCATTGAAAATAGTGCTGCAATCCCAAAGTCAATTAGGAGGCTTCGCCACTCTTTTTTAAGTTGTTTTTGCTCGGTCTGTTCATCATAGGGCGTCGCTTCATAACCAAGCTTAATCACCTCCATGAGAATTTCAGAGAGTTTGACTTTCTCAGGGTCAAAGGTGACATGGGCTCGATGCGTTGTATAGTTAATATCAAACGCTTCGACCCCATCCATGCTTTTTAACCCATTTTCGAGAAGCCATACGCACGCGGCGCAGACGATATTGTCCACAATGAGATAGCTCTCTTTGAACTCTTTATCGCCTGTTTTACGTGTATAGACAAATTGTTGAGCAATATCAGGATGATCATAAAACGTCAATTCCCGCTTCAATTCGGCGGGAATTAACTGTTCGCTCATCACAGGGCGTACAGCCCCTGCTTCACGGTGATCATAATAGCGCGTCAATCCTGACTGCGCAATCATCTCTGCTACTGCTTTACAGCCAGCACAACACATTGGCTGATCGATGCCATCAATCTCCGCATAAAACGGAGGGGTACCCTTGATAGGAAGATGGCAATGATAGCATGCTCCTACTTCATTGCTCATTTCATCTCTCTTTAGTTATCGAGTTATAGTTGTTATTAATGCTTGATGCGACTTAGTTTTGCGCAGTAACCGCACGGCCTTTACGCTTTTTATTAAGTAACTGATCAAGGCGCGCTTCACATTCACTATTGCCGACTTCACAATTAATCACCGTTGAAGCGACTTGTTCAAAGGTTGCATCATCTTTTGTGATTAACAGCTCTAAATTCCAGCGACCGACGCGCTCAAATTTAACCGGTACTTCGTAAAGCCCTGGCCCAACCATTTTAACATCATACACACGATCAAGCTCTTGCTCTGCCGAACGGCCAAATTCAGCCACAATTACTGCATCATTAATGGGATAATTATCACGATCAATCACACGAATTTTAAAGACATTATCTTCATCAATACGCGGGGTTTTCTCAAAGCCAAAATCGACTTTCCAACCACGTTCACGCTGAAGCACCATACGTTTTTGATACTCATTAAAATAAGCTTCTTTTTTGTGATAGGCATTCGGAACTTCGCCTGAAAAACGAGTATTCACCTCAACACCATCGTTTTTAGTAAAGCGAAGCCCTTTTTCGGCCATAAAGACAAAGTTAAGATCAACGATTACAAGGACAACGAAGAACGCTAAGATCGCGATCGGGCCCCAGTGCATCTTTTTGCCATCATTACCGGCTAAAGATTTAAGCCCACCCTTCCCGATGAGATAATATGCAAACGCAGTGACAAGATTCGATGAAAGGTAGAGAGCGAGAACATCGCCCCCCTGCCAATTCACGATCGACACCGGTACCAATACTGCGATACTAATCAGCGCTGAAATACTCGCCGCTTGCAGATAGGTAAAGCGTAACAGTTTGTTAAACATCAGGCAGAGTAGAAAAACTCCAACAATGCCCGATACCATAAATATAATTGTGCCAATCATGAACGATTCCTCTAGTTTATTAGTTACCGAAGATCGCTTTAACGCGGCGTTGATCGGTTACTTCACCAGTAGCTGGATCTTTAACTGTCACAATAAAGCCGATCTCACGATCCTCAGTTTCCCCTTTTCCAGCGATAACACTTGCTGCTAAGCTGATGCGCTCACTTGATTCAAGAATATAGCCGTTAAATGGCATATCAAGCTCGTAGTTATCTTTATCTTCTAACTCAACAAAGAATTGCTGTTTTGACAAGGAGAGGTTATTAAGTTTAATCTCATAACGTTTTTGTAAACGACTATCTGATAGCGTTACCAGTGCGCGGCGTTCAGGTTCAATTTTGTATTGCGCATTATCACGGTTTGCAACACTGAATCCTAATAGGCCAATAATCACACAAATCACGGTGAAATAGCCGATGTTACGCGGTGAAAAATAGTTGGTTTTTCCACCTTCTAATCCACGCTCAGACTCATAACGAATCAGACCAGTTGGATAGTTAAGGCTGGTCATCATATTATTACATGCGTCAATACACAGACCACAAGTAATACATTTATAGTTTACCCCATCACGGATATCGATTCCGGCAGGACACACATGCACACAAAGGCCACAATCAATACAATCACCATGGCCGGTTGCAACACGTTCATCATGCTCACGAGCCCCACGGATTGGTTTATGACGACCTTTTTCACCTTCACCACGTTTTTCATCATAGGTAACGATTAAAGTATCTTTATCGAACATTACTCCTTGGAAACGAGCATAGGGACACATAAAGGTACAGACTTGTTCACGGGCAAATCCTGCCATAATGAAGGTGGTTGCGGTTAAGAAAAGCGTTGTCATATACGCCGCAAAAGGCGCGTGGCCGGTAAAGAAATCAATAAAGAGTTTTGGCGCATAGTTCCAATACGCGGTAAAGGTAAAACCTGTCCAAAATGCAAAGAGTAACCAGAGCAACCAAGTCCCCCCTACTTTTGCAAATTTCTCACCATTCCATGGGCTTTCATAAAGCTTTTTACGTGCATTTCTATCGCCTTGCACCCATGATTCGATAAACATAAATGCGTCAGTCCAAATTGTTTGGAAACAAAAATACCCACAAAAAACTCGACCGAGCACAGCGGTTACGAAGAATAGACCAAATGCAAAGAGTGCGAGCACCCCTGCTAACCAGAAAATATTCTGAATGTCGACTAAAAGATTGAAAATATAAAATTGACGACCGACAATGTCAAATTGGATCGCCTGCTGTATGCCCGGAATTCCACGATCCCATGGCACCCAAGGTAATAAAAAGAATGTTGCATATGCTAATAGCAACATACTGGTTTTGAACGTTCTGAACTTCCCTTTTACCGAGCGGGTAAAAATTGGGATGCGTTTTTCATACAGTTCTGCTGCTTCTGGAGTTTGTTGGTTGCTCACTACACGTACCTCTTGTCTACACACCTAAAATAGATGGCCCTATTATATGCTATTTACCGCGTATAATCATACCACAGATCATTTTTCTATCTTTAAAAAAAGGATTTTTAAACGGTGTCTAAAAATCCTTTCCTATTACTTTAAATTGTCTTAGCAATCAGTATTTACTGACCACCGCCTAACTGGTGAACATATACCGCAAGTGCACGGATCTGTTCTTTCGTTAGACGATCTTTCCATGAAGGCATTTCACGGTGAGTGGTATCAGGAACAACACCATTTTCAACGTGTGGAATGATCGCTGCAAGTTTCTCTTCAGGAGTCGTCATACTGTTAATATCAACGATTTCCCAAATATTGTCAGTTAAGTCAGGCGCCCCCATAAGTGGGTTACCTTTTGCTTCTTTACTGCCACTTGCATAGTTTACGTGACAAGTATGACATGCGTTAGGTGTACGGCCGTAGAATAGTTTCTCGCCGCGCTCAAGCGCTTCCTCATCTCCTGAGTAGTTGCCTGAAAGACTTAATGCGTATTTACTTACATCTAAGATCTGATCATCGGTCATGTTCGCAGGACCTTTCTCCGGTTTTGCCGGTGTCATGTTACCTTTACGACCACGCGTGATAGTCTCTTCGATCTGCTCAAGCTTACCGCCCCATAACCATGCGTTATCGGTTAAGTTCGGATACATCCCGATTTGACCTTGCGCATTTGCGTTGTGACAGGTTGCACAGTTATCACCAAAGGTTACTTTACCAACCGCACGTGCAAATTGAATCATTTTAGGATCTTGTAAGATCTCTGCAGGTTTCATTTCGCTTAACTTTTTAAGGTTCGCTGTACGGTTTTGCGCTTCTGGAGAAGTTTGAAGCTCGTTTGCTAAACGCACACGGCTGTTCCAGTTACGATCTGTGGTGACGCCTTCATCTTCGACTTTAAGAGTATAGAACCCTTTAGTATAGGAGTTAGGCAGTGGCCACGTTGGGAATAAAATCCAATAGCCAATACTGAAAATTACCGTACCGTAGAAAGCCATTAGCCACCAGCGCGGAAGAGGGTTGTTATATTCGCACAAATCCTCGTCCCAGACATGCCCGGTAATACCTTCTAATTTTTCAAAATCTTTTTCTTTGTTTTCACTCATTTTAAATTCCTCAGCAATATGTGAAGTTTAAATCATTACCGATCGCTTTTTCCCTTTTGATCTTCTTCGATAGCCCGATTTAAATCGTCTTCGTCATCCATAAAAGGGATATAGCGGTATTGATCAAAACGCTCTTTACGTTCTTTTCCAGTGAAGACATAGAACAGAATTCCGACAAACACTGTAAAGAAAAGCACAGCTGCCAGTGTTTTACTGTTACCCATGTCGGTAAACCACATTAAAAAATCTGTCATTCTATGTCTCCTTTCCAATTAACGGAATTTACTGAACTCAACACCTTGGTCTTGTTTAAACTCAACCATAGTTCCAAGCACCTGTAGATATGCTACTAATGCATCCATTTTACTAATTTCATCGATCTTATCTTTATGAATATAGTTTTTACGGATCTCTTTTGCTTCTTCTACAAGATTTTTCTTAGCATTATCAATATGAAGTAAGTCTGCAACCTCTTTACCAAACTGCTCGAGGTTTGCTTTGTACTCATCCATATTTGCAGAGTAAGGTACCCCAGCTAAACGAAGCGCTTTCATGTGTTGACCAACGGTCTCAACATCAAGCTTCTCTTTAAGTAACCAAGGATACGCTGGCATGATGGAATCTGGCTCTTCACTTTTCGGACGATATAAGTGATTTACATGCCATTGATTGTCCATTTTACCGCCAACTCTTGCTAAGTCTGGCCCAATACGACGCGAACCCCATTGGAATGGACGGTCATATTGTGATTCAGCAGCGAGTGAATAATAACCGTAACGCTCAAACTCATCCTGCATTGGGCGGATTTGTTGAGAGTGACAGTTGTAGCAACCTTCAGCAACGTAGATATTACGACCTAACATCTCTAAAGGCGTGTATGGGCGAACCGCATCAACTTCTTGAGTCGCTTGAACTTTACGTTTTCTAGCGTCTAATACGAATTCACCTTTTTCATCTGTAGCGTAAACGGGGACAGGACGACCACGCTTATCCGTTACATAGTTGAAATTATCATCTAATTCATACTTAGGAACTTCTTTTTTAACTTCCTCGATCGAATCATCAATATAGAAGAGCGGAACAATCTCAATTAATCCACCGATACTGATAATCACCATGATAAAGAGGAGAAGAAGACCACTATTGGTTTCTAAACGTTCGTGTTTAATC
>JAAZCI010000261.1 GCA_012513365.1 Lysobacteraceae bacterium | reverse complement strand
CTTTTCACACCATAGCCAGAACTGTACCACATCGCCACCTGATAAATGCTCTCAAGCTCGCCGGCATCCGCCTTTTCAAGCGCTTGGTCAAATTTATTAATGTGTGAGAGATAGTAAGGTGCCGCCGGAGAATTTATCGAATAACGCGACGCGACGCTAAACCATTTACGTGCTTCCTCACGATTATATTCAACCCCATTGCCCTTATAATAACGTTCAGCCACTTCGCCCGCTGCTTCCTCGTGACCATTTTCAGCGGCTAATAGATAGTAGCGGAACCGTTCTGCTTTCGAAAGACGCGTATCATCATGGTTGCGATAATGGGCGTATCGAAATTGAGCATCTCGATGGCCCTTATCCGCCGCCTCTTTAATCAGCTCAAGCCCTTTTTCATCGCTAGTAAAGCCTTTTCCGGACAAATGCCACTCAGCCAGCTCTAACGCCGCATCAAGATCGCCCGCTTTATAGCGCGCTTCTACGGCATCGACTTCTTTGAGCGCCTCATTAATGGTCGCCAGATTTTTTTGCACGGAATCATAATATTTCCACTCAGGCGAGATCGATTCATACGCCGCTTTCGCTTTGCGATAATCTCTAAAACGATACTCCTCCTTAAAGTAGATCTCAGCGAGCTTCTCTTTTTCTTTATCGCCACCAAGCTCCGCTGCTTTTTCATACCAATGCAATGCGCGTTCGGGATTAAACTCGATCGAACGCCCAATGGTCCACTCATTTTGACGGTAGATTGATCCAAGCAGTGTCATCGATTCCACAACGCCTTTTTCCGCGGTTTTTTCTAAAATCGCGATCGCCTCATCAAAGGGAGCGCCTTTTTTAATCAGTGCATATCCATAATAGTGCTCAGCTAAATCAGAAGTTGTTGCGAGTTCTTTTAATTTTTCAAGCGCTTTTGGCTGCTCTTTCCAATAATAATAGTTGTAGAGCCACGCCAAATCCTCGGGCGTATCGCCCAATACGGCAAAGGCAAGCGTGAGATACTCAGGCTGTCCATTCCCGCGATAATGGGCATTATCAAGGAGCTTCTCGCGAATCGCTGCAATCTCTTTTGGATCACCCATCTCAACGATCACTTTATGATAGTGATAGTCCGCATCATAATACTCAGAGCTCGCCTCTCTAAAGTAGGATTTCGCTTTTGCTAAATCTTTTTCAACCACGAGGCCGTCATAATAATCTTCACCAAGATAATAGTTCGCCGCCGTTACATCATAGGCTAGCGCGGTAACAAAATAATCGTGGGCTTTGTGGCGATCTTTCTCAATGCCTTCAGCGCCTTGTCGATAAATTTTTCCTAGTCTGAGCGCGGTAAATCCCCGCACCTCTTCTGATTCGGGATTGGCTTTATCTAAAATTGATTCATAACGCGTGACGGCTTTTTTAAGGTCATTCATCTCTTCAATTTTTGCAAGACGATATTCCGCATATCCCACAGGATCACCGACTTCAAGGGCCTTTTTATAGGCGGCTTTGGCAAGCTCAATATTATAAAGCACGCCCTCTTCATCGGCATAAAGATCGCCTAAATTAAGATGGGCTTGACGCTGATGGGCATCGCTTTCTGACTGTTCTGCAATAATTCGCTCATACCACTTCACCGCTTGCGCTTGTGAATTTTTATCATGTCGCTCTTTTAAATAGGTATTGGCAACGAGAAATTGCGCGTCAACATCGGATAAATCAGCCGCTTTTAATAGATAATTAAAGGCGCGTTTTTCATCATAATAATCGGAATAATAAGCGTTATGAATCTCTGCAAGCGAGCGCAATGCTCGGACGGATCCTCCCTCTGCCGCTTTTTCGAGATAGATAATTTGCTCATCGCCTTCAAGCGAATCAGCCACGTAAAAAAGCGCCGTCATATCGCCTAAATCCGCCGCTTTTTTATAATACTCGAGCGCAAGTGTTGTGTTTTCAGGCACAATCACGCCGGCACGATAAATATTCCCCAGCAGAATGATCGCTTCAAGATCATTGTTTGCGGCTTTCTCTTCGAGGGTTTGTAAGGTGTTTGCGATCTCTTCAGCTGAGAGCAGTGCGTCAATTTTTATCAGGGATGGGCTCGCCGGATCTTCCATCAAGAAAAACTGCATGAAGTTTTCTTCAACAAACGCCTTATAATATTGCGCCTTTTCAGCATTCGCCTTAATGTCATGGCGACCTTCCGCATAGATCTCAGCAAGCACCATCGCAGGCATAATAAATTCATCGCTCAGCGCCGATTCTAGGTAAGCAATCCCTTTAGCAGAATCCTGTTTAAAATCGCCAAGTGGTGGCATGTCGTCTTGATCGCCAAAGTGCACCAATCCTAGTAAAAGCGCCGCCATCGGATTATTTTCTGCATTCAATTTCTCAAGGTGAGCAATCCCTTTTTGGGCATCTTTCGGGTAGAGATCATTGCCACTTTGTGAGATATCAAGATAGAGAACAGCAAGCAAAATCCCCGCTTGAGAAAGCCCTTCGTCGGCGGCTTTTTCTAAGCGTTTGAGCACCTTTTCAGGCTCATCAACCTGATTAAAATAATCGATCAACGCGAGATTATAGGTCGCTTCAATCATCCCTTTCTCTTCGGCAATTAAAAGCCATTTACGCATCTTTTCCACGCCTTCAGCACTCGGCGAGACTTCAATCTCGAGCATGCCAAGCAAAAACGCGCTTTTGGCATCGGCATCACCGTAGGGAAGAAGCGCTTCGTACGCCGCAGTCGTATCGCCACTATAATAGGCATTGAGACCGTCGGCCATATCGGCAACGCCCATCTGCATGCTCGTCGCCAAGAAAAAAGATCCCACCAACAGGGATAATCGGGTCCGCTTCATAATCCACCTTTATTATTCGATCAATTCATTATTTAATAAACTGTTAATCATACCGAAATAATAATTTAAACGGAGATAATAAACCCATTTTATTGATCAATAATAAGTCATAGCGCAGTTATTATTCATTTTAATAACGGTGATATAAATCCTGTAAAAATGCCTTAGAATATCCAGCATAAATCCCGAGCATTAATAGGATTCGCGCCTTTTGCGGATTAAGATCTCGCGCAGGAATAAATAGATCTTCATAACTCTCGATCGCCACCACATGCCCGCTTCCTACCCGGCTACTCATCACCAGTGCTATCCCCTGTTGCTGAGCCTTTTTAAGCGCCATTGCTTCCGCTTTTGAAACACGCCCCGCACCCGTTCCCGCTACCACAATCCCCTGATAGTGAGTATTTAATAGCGCTTCAATCATCACGCCCTCCGCCCCTGAATAGGAATAACTAATAGCGACTTTCGCGAGTTTAAGGGGCTTCCCCTCCGCATCTAAAAAAGGAAGGGTCGAGAACTCACTATTGAGTGTATGTCTCTTAGCCGGCGTTGCAGTAAAATGAATCTCGTCATCTGGTTCAATCGATCCGATCGGACCTGTATTAGGGGTTTGAAAGGTTTCTAAATGATAAGTGGCTGTTTTGCTGACATCGCGGGCTGAATAGATTCGGTTATTCGCCACTACCAATACGCCTTTCCCGTGTGATGAATCACTTGCGGCGACTAAAAATGCATCGTAAAGATTACTCAGCGCATCTGAACTTAGGTGGGTAAAAGGCCTTTGCGCGCCAGTTAATACCACCGGTTTATCACTCTTTAACGTTAAGTGGAGAAAATAGGCCGTCTCTTCCAAAGTATTGGTGCCGTGCGTAATTACAACGCCATCAAACCCATCATCATTTAACGCTCTATCGCAAGCCATTTTCAGCATAATCCACTCATCAGTGCCCATTTCGGTACTGCTAATTCGCGCATAGTTTTTCACGGTAATGTCGTAGTGTTTGCCCACCTCTGGAAGCGCTTTTAAAAAGTCCTCACCAAGATAATGGCCCGAACGATATTGCGCCCGATCGAGCGGGGATTGATGGTGCGCGGAAATCGT
>JAAZCI010000260.1 GCA_012513365.1 Lysobacteraceae bacterium | reverse complement strand
TGGGTGGTGCAACATCCACATCACAAATTTTAAGCGCTTCCCCCAATTTAAAGGCAACGGCTGCTTTCGATTTCATATCGACTCCTTATATTTATATTCATTGAATTCTCTATAGTAACACTAATGTATACAATTTAATCGAGATTTAATTCGACATTAATCACGAAACGCCATTTTTCCATGATGGGCTGCTATGAGAAATCACACTAATAAACTAACGTGAATTCCACGAGGCAGGATGTTTGTAACCTGGAAAATTTTCCTTAATATAGGCCTTATATTCTGCCCCATGATAGGCTTCTGTAATCGCTTTAACCCAGTCACTCTCCGCATCTTCTGGGCGAATGACGGCCCAATTGATAAAGTTGTAATGGGGATCGGTAAAGAGCGCTTCGGTAAATGGAATGCCAGAACTTGCCGCAAAATTTCCCGTAATAATGGCATAATCCACATCCACCCGAATTCTAGGAATGAGTGGCGATTCGATCTCCTTTAAAATAATGCCGTGAGGATTGGAGATAATATCCTTAGCGCTCACTGAAAAAGGATCGGCCACATTCTCCGAGAGCTCAATCCAGCCAAGATCCTGCAGTAAGATAAGTGCTCTAGAATAATTAGTTGTATCGAACGGCACAGCCACAACTGCACCCTTTTCAACCTCTTGTAACGTCTGTTTACGCCCACTATAGAGCCCTAAAGGCCCTGTCGGAATTTGAAATATCGGTAGCAAATCGCTATTGTTACTTTGATTAAATCCCTCTAAGAAAAAACGATGTTGAAAGGTATTAATATCGATACTGCCATCATTGAGCGCAATATTGGGCCCCATAATATCGCTAAACTCCGTCACCTTTACCGTATAGCCCTGCTTTTTGAGCTCAGGCGCAATAAAATCACGCGCCATTGTGCCAAAATCTCCTACCGACGTACCGATCCGAATCACTTTTTGCTCATCGCTCGAATTGGAGAAACAACCGGCCAAAATAATACCGATACCTATATATAAAAACCTCTTGAACCGCATCATCGCCTCCTACCAACTTAAGGGTAAATTGTAGCCAGGGAAATGCACTTGCGTGTACGCTTTAAATCCATCTGAATTGATAATATCGATTATCGTTTTCGCCCAAGGAGTATCGCTATCGGCCTTTTTCACCACAACCCAATTAACAAAATGTTTGCTCGGTTCAATATAGAGCGCATCGGTAAATGGAATCCCCGCATCTTGCGCAAAGTTCCCATTAATCACCGCATAATCCACATCTTGACGCGCCCGCACCATCTGCGCCGCTTCAATCTCTAAAATCTTCAGGTTTTTAGGGTTTGAGGTGATATCCGTTTTACGCACCCGAAAAAGATCAATATCCTCTTTGAGCGTAATCCAACCTAGCGCCTCTAAAATGCGCAATCCTCGTGAGAAGTTGGTGACATTGGAGGGAATCCCAATCGTTGCTCCCTCTTTGACACTGTCCAATGAGTGAAGCTTACCGCCATAGAGTCCGAAAGGCGCGGTCGGCACTTGGACAATCGGCGTTAGCGTTGCGTTATAATTTTCATTAAATTCATCTAAATAGGGTTTATGTTGGAAGATATTGACCTCAAGCGAGCCCTCATGCACACCCGTATTGGGAATCACAATATCGGTAATCTCTTTTAGCGTGACCTGATAGCCCGCCTTTTCAAGTTCAGGCCCGATATAATCCCGGACCATATCAGCAAAATCCCCCGGTGAGGTGCCAATCCGAATGGTCTGTTGATCAAGGTTTGTTTGAGGCGTTGCTTTCGTACTAATATCCGACTCTGCCTCAGAACAGGCGGTTAAAACAAGGCCGGCAATCAATAGATAAAAGAGCTGCTTTGCGCGTTTATTAATTTTATTCAATTTTTTAAGATAGGTAACGGTAATCATAATGATCTCCTTTGGTTATTTTATTGTTCGTTATGTCGTTGTTATATAGACGATGGCCGAAAGGAAACGATCGAGGCGTTTACTCATCTCTGCTTAGCTGTCTGCCCGCAAGCATTTCCAAATCGGCATCTGTGTGACGTATATCGTTTTTTTTGCCCTGTGATTTATCGGTTATTGATCCTCTAGAGAGTTTCGAGTGTTCTATCCATTAATTTATCCATCAATGCGTAGATCGGCATAATGGCGTTTTGCTACATCGGGATGGGAACGTAAGCGCCCTTTTAAGAAGTTTTTCCCGATTTGAGTAAAGAGCGGATTTTTCGGATCTTGAGTGATACTAAACGATTTGCCTTGAAGCGCCTCGGGCAATGTAATTAATGGCACCGTTGCATCAAGTTGTGAGGTTAAGAAAAAGGCGTGCGAATAGCGATCAACCCCTACAGGTGGCGTTACGACGCGATGCAGTGTTGCTTTAAGATAGCCTTGGGAGGCAATCTCTAATAGCTCCCCAATATTGACCACAAACGTGCCCGGAATCGGTTCGGCCAATACCCACTCATCCTCTTTTAATACCTCAAGCCCAGCGGTCTCATCTTGCTGAACAAAGGTGAGATAGCCTGAATCTTTATGCGGGCCAACCCCTTGGATACTATCCTCAATCCCCGGGTAATGAATCGCTTTCGATAAGACTGAGGGTTTATGGGCGTAGGTGTGCGCAAACACATCTTCATCTTGCCCAAGCGCGAGCGCAAAGGCCGATAGCAGCGATTTTGCGAGCTCGGTTTGCTCTTTTTGCAATTGTTGTAGCGTCCCTTTCAGTTCCGGTACCTCTTCTGGCCATTGATTTGGGCCTTGAAGACGTAACCAAGGCTGATCCTCAGGAATTTCATCAAGAGGGATCGCTTCATACTCAGGCATATAATCGAGTTGCTCCCGCGTATCAGGATTCTCCCGAGTAATCTCATCATGCAGTTGGGTATACCCGCGAAAATGAGGGGAATTGACCATGTGAATGGCGCGTTTTTGCTCTAGTGGCAATGAGAAAAAGGTTTTCGCATGGGTAAACGCATCCTCAATCAAGCTCTGTGAGATGCCATGATTTTTAAGATAGAAAAAGCCGACTTCATGGGCGGCATATCCCAAATCTGCTACAAATTGCTGACGGGATTCGCCCCCTTTAATAAATTCAGCATAATCGAGGATCGGTAAATTAAACTCAGACATTGTCTCTCCTTATCAACATTAAGACATAAAAAAAAAGAGCTGCCGTTTGAGCCGCTCTTGTGTCACACCTGTTGCTAGTGGAGTATCTTCATTTTATCTATTTTCCAGTGCTATTCTAGTGCTGTCATATAAAAATGTCTGAAGATGGACGCTTTAGCTGTTGTGCCCGCAAGCTGTTTTTTCAAATCGGCATTGACTTAGATATAGCGGGAGTTTGATTATCTGTCAATACCTTATTTTAATTTACAACTTAATAGATTGGTGGATTCATCGGTAATGACACTCCTTAAAGCGGATTTCCCACATAAAAAAGAATGCTAAAATAGTGGCACGCGCTCACTGCGATGACAAAGAGATGCCAAATCCCATGGAAATGTTTGACCTTTTCATCGAACACAAAAAATAAAATGCCGACGGTATAGATAATGCCCCCGAGCACGAGCCAAAATAACCCGGCAGTTGAGAGCGTTAGCATTAAAGGTTTTGCGGCGATCACAATGAGCCAGCCCATCACCACATATAAGAGCATCGAGAATACTTGCGTCCGCCGGCCGATCCAAAATTCCTGAATCACCCCTATCAGACACAATCCCCACGATACGCCAAAGAGCGACCATCCCCATGGTCCCCGAAGGGTAACGAGCGTATAAGGCGTATAACTCGCAGCAATCAAAATATAGATCACCGCATGATCAAGGCGCTGGAAAATCTGTTTGGTACGCTCTTTTTTAAGGCCGTGATAGAGCGTCGATATCGCATATAACAGAACGAGTGCCGCCCCATAGATCGACACGCTCACGATCTTCCATGCATCTTGCTAGAGACTCGAATGCACAATCAAAAAGACCATTCCACCGAGTGCAAGCAGCGTCCCAATCAGATGCGTATAGATATTAAATCGCTCCCCTTGAATTGTCTGTTGATTTTCTGCGTTCATTATTTTGCCCCTCTCTATTTAATCGCTGTTTAATGGCTGTTCAATGGATATTGATTAGGCATATTTTACGGCAAATGATCTCCCCACATGCAAATCTCTTTTGATAACTTCTTTAACGCCTGTCACCTCCTTGTCA
>JAAZCI010000259.1 GCA_012513365.1 Lysobacteraceae bacterium | reverse complement strand
GTTAATTGAGCGCTCCCGGCAGATGATTATGGCGGCAACGGGGTGCGATTATCCCCGTGCGACGATGCTGTTAGAGGAGAGTGGCGAGCACGTCAAAACCGCCATTGTGATGGAATTTTTGGGCGTTGATAGAGAGGGCGCACAGGCTGCACTTAAGGCTCATGAAGGACGAATTCATGCGGTATTATCAGCCTATGGGAAGATTAAAAGCGAGAGCGAGCGCGAGGAACAACATGTGGATGAGTAACAAAGAACATAAACTTGCAATCGGGCTCATGTCCGGCACATCGCTCGATGGGATTGATGCAGCGCTCGTATCCATTGAAGGCGCGGGCATTACCACTCAATGCGAGCTTCTTCACTTTTATGCCCATCCGATGCCTAATGAGGTGCGTGAGATGATTTTGCGCGTTAGCCATCCCGATACGGCAAAAATTGATGAGATTTGTTCACTCAATACCGAGCTTGGATATCTCTACCAAGCGGCGGTGGAAGAGTTACTTGCGGAAGCCTCTCAAAAGAAAATTATCTCGCCCGCCGAGCCAATCGATTTTATCGCAAGCCATGGGCAGACGATCTACCATCAGCCAAATGCAACGAAACCTTTTGTGCCTTCAACGCTCCAAATTGGTGATCCTTCACCGCTTGCGTACCACTTTAAAACGGCGGTGGTATTTAATTTTCGCATGATGGATTTGGTGGCGGGCGGCGAAGGCGCGCCGCTTGTGCCCTATACGGAATATCTGCTCTATCGTTCTGAGACAAAAAGCCGTCTACTGCAAAATATTGGCGGAATTGGCAATGTGACGATTCTCCCGAAAAATTGCGCAATGTCTGAGGTCACCGCTTTTGATACTGGCCCTGGGAATATGATGATTAATGCGGCGATGATGCAGTTATTTAATCAGCCGTACGATCATAACGGGGAACATGGCATAAAGGGGCGCTTGATCGAGGCGCTGTTTGCCGAGTTAAAAGCCGATCCTTACCTTGAGATGATTCCGCCAAAATCAACGGGGCGGGAACATTATGGAGAAAATCGCGTTGCGGAAATTGGTGAGCGTTATTGCCGCTTGAGCCAATCGGATCAAATGCAATATAAATACGATCTTATCAATACTTTAACCCGATTTACCGCCTATACCATTGCAGAGAGTTATCGCCGTTTTATCTTTCCAGCGTGCAAAGTGGATGAAATTATTGTTGGCGGTGGCGGGGCGTATAATCCGTTATTGATGGAAATGATTCGGGCGGAACTTTCGGAATATTCGGTATTAACGCAAGAGGATTTAGGGATTTCAAGCGATGCGAAAGAGGCGATCGCCTTTGCCATTTTAGGTAATGAAACACTTCATGGCCTCGCGAGCAATATGCCCGGCAGTACCGGAGCGCGCGAGCGAGTGATCTTAGGGCAAATTATTCCAAATCCCTAGTCCCGGGATGAAGGACGTTAATAGATCGCTTCAAATTCCTGTAAACAGGTGCGGACGTTATCTTCGTGGGTATCAAAATCGAGAATGGAATCGAACCACGCGAGGCGCTCATCACTCACATCTTGGCCATTTTGCAGATCGTAAATGGTGTTGTAATCTTCATCGGGGAGCGCGGCTTTGTCGAGCATATCGCGAAACGATCCGGCAACGCAGCGGCAGAGCTCTTCCGACTGATCTTCTAAGCAGACCGACAGCATATTGTCGTGGAGTTTATCGACGATGGGAT
>JAAZCI010000258.1 GCA_012513365.1 Lysobacteraceae bacterium | reverse complement strand
TTAACGCCGGCTTTGTTTTGTTTTAAAATGGACATGATTTGCGAATCTGTAAATTTTGATTTCTTCATAGTTAATTCTCCTAGATAAATGATACGAGAAAATTCTACTTATAGTCGGTATTATTTTTAGGGGGGATTACACAGTGTTTTATACTTTATCTAGCGATCATGTATTAAGATACTTATTCAGATATAATAATATCCTTATTTATAAATAACTTAGTAATAAAATTAAAATAATGAAAAATACTGAAGCAAACATCACTTTATATAACATCGACCGTTGTGGCTACTTCTCCAGATCTTCAACTGAAGCATTATTTTGTTCGCCAACAGATTTACTAAATGAACTGAAAAATTGGGCACAAAATAAAAATTTAGCAGAAACAGCCTTACATAACTCTGACGATAAAAACGAATACGATATTCCTCCCGTTTATTTATTTGATATTCAAAATAAAGACTCTGTATGGATTATCTCAAGTTGGAATGAAGTTCCAAGTACTGAAGCAGGTGTTCCATCAATTAGCAAGACCTCCAAAGTAGGTAATGCAAAAATACATTCTAATCAAATAGTGGATAATACAATACCTGGATACCCAACTTACTTTTGTTTTTTTCCAGAAAAAAAACTCTTTGGAACAATTTGCTTTAAACAAAGAGTTAATGGACAGCAAGGGTTAAAAGGATATTTAAATAATTTTTTAACCTATAAAAATGATCGTTATATTCAAAAAGAAATAAAAACTGATAGTGATGGAATTGAATGTACTATTAATAACTATATAAATCCTTATGGAGATACCCCTGAAGACTTCATTTATCCTCGCTATGAGACAAAATTATATAAAAAACAAGGAAATGAAAAATTTTTATTACGCAATGTTAGTAAAATTAATAAAATAATTACTAGAAAAACTATTACTATAGAACATGATTCAGAAGTACAAAATCTTCAGTCAAAAGTATCTACCGCCTTAAGGTTTTTGACAGGTATTCCTGAAGAATCTCTCCCAAACTTCCAATCACAAAGATTTGAATCTATATTTGACATCTATTTTGAAACTCCCAGCAAATTACAATCCATTATAAATAGTTGGTATGATCAGGCTAACGATACTTATAACGATTATGGTTTTAAGCTAACCGGAGACTCTCAAAATATACATTGGCTAAGTAGTAGCATGGCTAAAAATAAATTCTTATTTAATCTTTCTTTGGATGAAAATGGAATTGTCTCTGCAGAATCTCTATTACAGGAAGTAATACGATATAAAGAACAAATATTACGTCTACAATATGAAAAATAAAAATATATTGATAACTTCACTCATCCTTCTTGCTATAAGTTTTATATTAGGCTTTTATTTTGGTGAAAATATTCCCGTAGCACAACAATTATCTCAGTATGACCGTTTACAAAATATTTCTGCTATTGTTATTACGATTATTGGCATATGGATTGCTGTAATTTATCCTTACTACTTAAAAAATCTTCAAACAAGAAGAGATGGTAAAAATTTTATTAATTTTGAAGAATTAATATTTCCTATTAAAAGCTCTATTCTAATATTAATAGCCATTCTTTTGATCAGATTAATAATTCCTTACTTATTTAGTCTTGATCTATCATTAAAAATCAGAATTATATTTAGATCCCTGTCGTATTCTACTCTTATTTTTTTTACTCTTATACAATGTCTGACTCTTTTAGCAACCTTTCTTCCTATTCATAGTATTTATAAATATAGCTTACGTGAAAAAAAGAATAATGATCTAAATGCAAAACAAATAAAAGAGTATGATGACTCTAAAAAATAAAAAAAGCCCTGCAAACACAGGGCTTTAATTTTATAAAAGATCGAGTAAATCGATTATTCTGCTTGACCGGTGACGGTGAAGTTTAGATCGCCGTCGATATGGACGATATCTTTCGGTTTAAAGTCACCTTTAAGGAATGCTTTGGCGAGCTCATTCTCAAGGTGCGTTTGGATCGCACGTTTGAGAGGACGCGCACCGAAGATAGGGTCGTAACCAATTTCGCCAAGTTTATCGAGGCCATCATCGCTGATGGTGAGCGTAATTTCATGCTCAGCCATGCGGGCAATCACGCGGTCAACTTGCAATTTCGCAATGGAACGAATGTGCTCTTTGGCCAGCGGATGGAAGACCACGATATCATCGATACGGTTGATAAATTCCGGTCTAAAGTGCTGTCCGACCACGGTCATCACCGACTCTTTCATCGCATCATACTGATCTTTTGAATCAAGATCTGAGAGCGCACGCGCCTGCTCTTGAATGAGATCAGACCCTAAGTTCGAGGTCATAATAATCACGGTATTTTTAAAGTCCACCGTACGCCCTTGACCATCGGTTAAGCGCCCATCATCGAGCACCTGAAGCAGGATATTAAAGACATCGGGATGGGCTTTTTCCACCTCATCGAGCAAAATGACCGAGTAAGGACGGCGACGAATCGCTTCCGTCAAATACCCGCCCTCTTCGTAACCGACATATCCCGGAGGCGCCCCAATTAAACGCGCGACCGAATGTTTCTCCATAAATTCCGACATATCGATACGGATCATCGCATTTTCAGAATCAAAGATAAAGTTCGCAAGCGTCTTGGTGAGCTCTGTTTTCCCGACACCGGTTGGCCCTAAAAAGAGGAATGAACCGATGGGACGATTGGGATCAGATAATCCCGCGCGCGAACGGCGAACCGCATCGGAAACCGCTGTAATCGCCTCTTTCTGACCAATCACATTTTCACCGAGTACCGCTTCCATACGGAGCAGTTTTTCACGCTCCCCTTCGAGCATACGATTCACCGGAATGCCCGTCCAGCGCGACACCACATCAGCAATTTCTGCATCGGTAACGCGAGTACGCACCAATTTATGCGCCTCCTCCAAAGGTTTAGCTTCCTGCGCTTCTTTCAGCTGCTTTTCAAGCTCGGGAATGACCCCATATTGCAGTTCACTCATGCGCGCAAGATTGCCGCGACGGCCAGCATCTTCAAGCTCAATGCGGGCCTTATCCAGATCTTCTTTGATCGAGGTTGCGCCCTTCATCTCACTCTTTTCCGCTTTCCAGCGCTCTTCTAAATCGGCATACTCTTTCTCAAACTCCGCAAGTTCTGCTTCAAGCGCTGCTAAACGTTTTTTAGAGGCATCATCTTTCTCTTTTTTGATCGCTTCGCGCTCAATTTTAAGTTGGATGATTTTACGATCGAGCTTATCCATCGATTCCGGTTTCGAGTCGATCTCCATCCGAATCTGGCTGCCCGCCTCATCAATGAGGTCGATCGCTTTATCCGGCAATTGTCGATCGGTAATGTAGCGATTTGAAAGCGTTGCCGCTGCCACAATCGCGGGGTCTGTAATCTCAACGCCGTGGTGAATTTCATAACGCTCTTTAAGCCCACGCAAAATAGCAATGGTATCTTCCACCGAAGGCTCTTCCACCAATACCTGCTGGAAACGGCGTTCAAGGGCGGCATCTTTTTCGATATATTCACGATATTCATTGAGTGTTGTCGCCCCGATACAGTGCAGCTCACCGCGAGAGAGTGCCGGTTTTAATAAGTTCCCCGCATCCATCGCGCCGTCGGTTTTACCCGCGCCCACCACCATGTGGATCTCATCGATAAATAAAATGATCTGCCCTTCCGCTTTTTGAAGCTCGTTGAGCACCGCTTTTAGACGCTCTTCAAACTCTCCACGGAATTTCGCACCGGCAATAAGCGCCCCAAGGTCTAAAGATAAAACGCGTTTCCCTTTTAACCCTTCTGGCACTTCATTATTTAAAATCCGCTGCGCTAAACCTTCCACAATCGCGGTTTTACCGACGCCCGGCTCACCAATTAAGACCGGATTATTTTTCGTACGGCGAGAGAGCACTTGGATCGCGCGGCGAATCTCATCATCACGACCGATCACCGGGTCCAATTTCCCCGATTCCGCTCGCTCCGTCAGATCCACACAATATTTATTCAACGCTTCACGGTTCGATTCCGCATTGGCATCTTGCACGCTCTCTCCTCCTCGTACGGCATCAATCGCTGTTTTAAAGGCGGCCAGCGTAATCCCGCTCTCTTTAAGAACCTTCGCTAAATCGCGATTTTCATCTAAAATTCCGAGAACAAATACCTCCGAGGAGAGATAACTATCCCCACGGCGATTCATCTCTTTTTCCGCGGCAATTAAGACGCGCTGTAAATTTTGGCTAACGTGCAGATCATTCGAGCCTTCCACTTGGGGAAACTTCGCAATGAGCGCATCAATTTTTTGATTAAGATCCGTTAAATTTGCCCGGCATTGACGAAATAACGGCACCACCGAGCCCTCTTTTTGGCTTAGCATCGCACTTAAAACGTGCTCGGGCTCAATATATTGATTGTGATTGGCGAGCGCGAGACTCTGCGCGGCACTTAACGCATTTAAAAAGGCGGCGGTAAATTTATCTTGATTCATTGAAGAACCTCCTAAAACAATATTTCTTTACTGTTATTAATAATGGGGATCTTTTTACGGGTTTCAAGAACTATCTGATAACTTTAATAGCTCATTCATCTCACTCTAGCACGCCGCTATGACAGAACCGATATGTTAAGAAAATGAGGCGTTCTCAGACTATTTTCAAGGCAAGATGTCGACTTTAATATAAGATTTATTCAAAATGCCGCTCCTAAAACTCACAATATGATCAATATCAATGAGTTTAGTGTTAAAACAATGCATTATTAATGATAACTGCCTATTTAAATCACTACCCTTTTGAAAAGAGAGGTTTTTTATGAAATCCTCACGCGTACAGGGATTTACCCTCATTGAGCTCTTAATTGTCCTTGCCGTTCTTGGGTTATTATCGGCATTTGCGATGTCGCTCTATCGTGATTATGTGCGCCGTACTCATGTCGGTGAGGGCATTCAACTTGCCACAGCCGCCCGCAATGCGCTTGGCGAAACCCACGGCATCTATGGTTATATCTATAAAAATGTGGCGCAGGGTAATAACTTTGCTTACGCCCTTGCCAATCCCCGAGAGTTTACCGGCAATGCCGTCTATTCAATTACAGTTGGTGAAACCTATCCCAATGAGATTGTGATTCGCTATAACGAAAAACTCGATCTGATTAATTATCGTGAAGTGCATATGCGCGCCATCTCCGAGCATGGCTCGCTTCGCTGGTATTGCGGGGTCTATGAGAAAAATCCCCTCTCGGTGGATATTAAAGATCTTCCGGGAAATTGTCGCAACGTCTTTGATAGCACCGGATTTAATCAAAATCTAGCTTGGAGCGGTCAATTGATGGATGTTCCCAACTATACCGCAGGCCCTTAAACCTCATGAGTTAACGCTCAACACCTGTATTTCTCCTCTGCCTCTGACAATGCTTCATCCTTCCTGAAATAACCTCTACTCATTGTCAAGGGCACTAAAAAGCCTGGCGCTCGCAAAGAACGTCAGGCTTTTTTCTCTTCATTTCAGGGGATGGCTAGAGCCCCTTTTTCTGATCACTCTCGTTATTTATTCGGTCTCTTCAACAATGGTACGCCCCGGAAGCACAAGGTTAAGTACGAGTGCTAAGAGCGAGCCCACCGTGATTCCTGATTTTAAGATCTCTTGGAAGAAATCAGGAAGGTTGCTTAACACTTCAGGACGCATCGTTACCATTAGCCCGCAGCCAAGCGACACTGCAATGATTAATCCATTACGTTTACTGTTATCCACTGAACCGAGCATTTGAACACCAGCGGTCACAATCATCGCAAACATCATCAATCCCGCACCGCCTAATACTGGACGTGGAATTGAGAAGATGAGCGCGCCAAAGACAGGGAAGAGTCCCGCGATCACTAAAAGTACACCGGTGAGTGCGACAACGTGACGGCTCGCAACGCCGGTGAGTGAGATCACCCCGATGTTTTGTGCAAATGAAGAGAAAGGGGTTGTGGACATCACTGCCGCAAGCGCTGAGCCTAATCCATCACATAAAATCCCGCCTTTCATATGTTTACCGGTAATTTTTGTGCCGGTCGCTTCACCAAGCGCGAGGAAGTTCCCGCTCGATTCAACGATGGTGACAAGGTAGGCAATGCTCATACCGATAATCCCTGAGATGGGGAAGCTCAAACCAAAGTGAAGCGGTTGTGGTAAGGCAAAGAGTTCTGCATTTTGAACCGAACTCACATCCACAAGGCCTAAGTTTAAGCCCATCACTTTATCTAAAATCGCCGCCACTAAATAGCCCACCATCATGCCGATCACAATGGCCGCCGAGGCGAAAATCCCCCGTCCCCACTGAACAAGAACGATCACCAGCGTCATCACAAAAGTGGCTAAACCGATATTGGCAATGGAAGCGTAATTGGCATCGCCCACTTGCCCACCAGCAAACCAGTCAACGCCCACAGGAATAAGGCTGAGACCGATCATTGTAACCACTGTTCCCGTTACCACCGGTGGGAAGAGTTTACGAATCTGCGGCATAAAGAAACTGCCAATAATCATCACCAGTGACGCCACAAGCGAAGAGCCTAAAATGCCCGACATATTCGCAGGACCATCAGGGTTATAGCCTACCGCAAGCGCCGCGGCAACGAAGGTAAAACTCGTCCCCATTACCGAAGGAAGACGAATTCCGATCGGACCAAGGCCGCGACATTGGATAAAGGTGACAACGCCGGACACTAAAAGCGCAGCATTAACAAGGGCAACGGTATCTTCACTTGGAAGCTGTAAAACGCCCCCGATGACAAGAGGCACCGCGATAATACCGCCGAGTGCGGCTAATAGATGTTGGGCGGCAAGAAGCCATGATAAGCCGAAGGAAGGTTTATCATCTACGTTATATAACAATTGATTATTCATATTTGAACTTTTTGAGACAAAAGGGAGGAGGAAAATCGATATCAATTTTGCCTAAAGCGCGTCTCAAAAATAAGAGGTGAGCCATCCAATCTCAACAGAGCTTATTTTATAGATGCAGTCGTAACTGATAGCGAAAATAAGCAAAATTCCTATCTTGCGCGGTATTGTACAGCAAAATTAAAAAAAGAGGCGAAAAGGCCTCTCTTTTTTATCTTAACTGTAAGATACTTTAACAGCGTTAAAAAATCTGACTCCACTCATAGAGCTCATCTTGAACCGCCCCTCGGCTCACCGAACAGCCACCACAGCCGCCGCTTGGCGTGCACGAGCCACATCCGCCGGCTGACACGCGCGTTACTAATCCTTTGCCGATCCAGCGCTCAACCATCTCTTTCGCCACATCCATCGGGAGATTGAAATGATTGGAAAGACGCTGCAGGCTCACAATCTCTTCGGTGCGAATATAGTCGCGAATTTGAATGAGTAACATTAGCAGCAATTCCCTTTTTTCGAGGAATCACAGCGGCGCGGCTCAACAGGCATCGATTCAGCAGATAGAACGCCAAGGCGTCCTAAAAGACGAAGAATCCCCATCATCACCACAAAACCAGCACCAATACCGATAAGCCAATAGAGTGCACTTTGATGCCCTGCCGATCCTAAGAGCGATGCTTGGAAATACGCCGTTGCTAGTCCCCAACCGAGCACAAATGTCCAGACCGCTACCATCACCGTCCAGCGCGCGCCGGCTTCACGATAAACTGCCCCGAGCGCTGCAACGCACGGCGTATAAAGAAGTACGAAAATTAAGTACGCCATCACCGCCGCTTTTGATCCAAAGAGCGCGCTAATATGGCTCACTGCCGTATCATCAATCTCGTTATTTTCTTTAACGGTATCGAGATCGCCATCAGCCATCTCATCGCGAATCCCAAGCGGATCTAAAAATTTCGCTGGAAGCTCACTTAAATTCTCACCGATCGATGCTACCGCCTCTTTTGCTGAATCGATAAAATTAAAGTTTTCATCCTCATCATCGCTCGCGCCATCCATCTGCGCGTAGAGCGAATTGAGCGTTCCGATCACCGATTCTTTAGCAAAAATCCCGGTGAAAATCCCTACCGTTGCCGGCCAATTCTCTTCAGTGATGCCCATCGGCTCAAAGACCGGAGTGATCGCTTTACCCACGGACGAAAGCACTGAATTTTCCGAATCTTCATTACCGAAAGTACCATCGGTACCCCATGTATTTAAAACGCCAAGGAGCGCAACCACTAAGATAATCGCCTTACCTGCTTTAGTAATAAAGCTTTTTAAGCGATCCCACGAATGGAGCATTAAACCCTTAAAGGTTGGCAAATGATAGGCCGGAAGCTCCATAATAAAGGGCGTAATCGGGCCTTTTAAGATCGAATGTTTGAGCATAAATCCGGTAAAAATCGCTACGATGACTCCTAAGAGATAGAGCCCATAGACCACCGCCCCGCCATTTGACGGGAAAAAGATCGCCGCAAAAAGCGCATAGACCGGAAGCCTTGCCCCGCAGGACATAAAGGGAATCATCATAATCGACATCAATCGGTCGCGGTGACTTTCAAGCGTGCGCGTTCCCATAATCGCAGGAATATTACAGCCAAAGCCGACGAGCATCGGCACAAACGCTTTCCCAGGAAGGCCGATCGCGCGCATTCCGCGGTCCACCACAATGGCCGCCCGCGCAAGATAGCCGGAATCTTCCAAAAAGGAGAGACAGAGGAACATCGCCCCGATCACCGGAATAAAGGAGGCCACGGTTTGAATCCCCGCCCCGATCCCTTTCGCTAAGATCGCCACCATCCAGTTTGGCGCGTTGACGCTCACCAGTAATTGTTCAAATCCATCCACAAAGATGGCGCCGGCTAAAATCTCAAAGAAATCGATAAAACTTGAACCGACGTTGATCGCCACATGGAACATTAAAAACATCACTAAGAGAAAAACGGGAATTCCCGTAATTCGCCCCAGCGCAATTTTATCGAGCCACTCATTGACCGCAGAGTTGGCAACGCCAACGGTTTTCACCACCGTTTTAGCAAGCTCATCGATCGCTTCATAACGCGCGGAAGCGAGCGCAATATCGAGCTCCCCATCGGCTAAATTCGCAAGGGACTGACGGCAGGTAACAAGTGCCTCGCCATCCTCTTTCGTTAAAGTTGTGTGAAGGTGATTTGAACCAAAGAGCACCTCGATCAATTCCCAGCGGCTGATCGATTTTAAGTTTGAGTTCTCAGGAAGCGCGCTAAAAAATGCTTCAACAATTGCGCTCGCACGTTCATTTAAAGTTTTGACGCTCGGCGGAGGTGTTTCAATGGTTTCATGAGCTAAAAAGGCTTTTAACTCGCTCACCCCACGATTTTTACTTGCACTCACCGGAATGACCGGACACCCAAGCGCTTTAGAGAGCGTTTCGATCTGAATATCGAGCCCATTTAATTTGGCCATATCCATCATATTGAGCACCACCACCATCGGGCGCTCAAGATCGAGTAATTGATAGGTTAAATAGAGATGACGTTGCAGATTTGAGGCATCAATAATATTAACAAGGATCGAGTCTGAATCCTCATTTAAAAAGTGG
>JAAZCI010000257.1 GCA_012513365.1 Lysobacteraceae bacterium | reverse complement strand
CCTTTGATGCGCACTCTGAGCCAATTATTTTAACCCACAGCAATCATTACACCGGCGATACCATTGTCAATCAAGGGAAAGTGACTTTAGGCAATGATCAGGCGCTTGGTAGCATTGATCTAGAGAAACAGACGGGCCAGCTCATTTTAAATGGGGGCAGTGTTAATCTAGCAGGATTCACTCAAGATGTTTACAGCGTTCAGAGTAAAAAAGGTACGATACTCGATCTTGCGGGTGGAACACTCAAGATTAATCCTACTGAAGCGGAGTGGGCAACTTATAGTCAAAGTGATCTATATGGCGAAATTAAAGGGGAAGGCACGATCACGATGAATAAAGGGAATGTCACGCTCTATAATCAAAATCATGATTTAGATGCCAATTTCAAGCTGTCGCTTAACTCATCGTTAACCTTAAAAGACGTTCATTCAGCGGGCTCAAGTACAATTAATCTTGGAATGCTCGCATCGCTCAATCTCGAAGGAGAGGGCGTTTTTGATAATACGGTGACAGGTGATGAGTACACTACTTTAAAGGTGAATGGCGGCAGTGAAATAGCTCCGCTTACATTAGCCGGTAATAATAGCGGTTTTAGCGGGACAGTTTCCATTGCCGATGATGTTTATGCCGTGGCTAAAGGGAAAAATAGTGTTGGGACGGGCACGCTTAATCTCAATGAGAGCGGACCGCTAGGGTTTGATGAATTTACAGATGGCGATGCAACAGCGGAATTAGGGGCAG
The DNA here is from genome assembly GCA_012513365.1 of Lysobacteraceae bacterium. Classification (GTDB taxonomy): domain Bacteria; phylum Pseudomonadota; class Gammaproteobacteria; order Cardiobacteriales; family Wohlfahrtiimonadaceae; genus CALZBJ01. The sequence continues at coordinate 14,425 of JAAZCI010000257.1, read as the reverse complement.
AATTAGGCAATACAATTACCGGCTCGGGGTCACTCGTTATCAATGACAATCAAATTAAGGCGACGGGCAATCATGACGATTTCACCGGAACGCTTACGCTAAATGAAGCCACCTCTGTATGGAATCTTGAGGCGTACGATCACTATCAAGTCAATTACGATGTGATTGGTAACGGTGAACTTCAATTTAATCTTGCAGATTCCACTAGTCAGATTTCGCTTAGTGATCAATTCAGCGGTGATTTTGCCGGAGATTTAATGGTTCAAACAGGGCATTTTGATCTCAATGAGGCGCATTTACCAAAACTTAAATCTACCCAATTAACGCTAGGCAGTGGCGCGTATAGTGAGCTGAGTGTTGATGGTGATCTGCGCGGTTTAGTATTAGACGGCGGGACGCTCTATGTGCAGAAAAATGCCAAGGGCGATCAGCTCAATACCTTAAGCGCGGGCGAAATCTATCTTAAAAATCAGAGCAATATTATGATCGAAGATGAGGACTCGATCGGCCTCTCCGGTGAAATGGATGGCATTGACGATCGAGGTTCGCTACTCGATCAGCAAACGCTGGCCTATGGAAATCACTTTATTGAAGGTGAGATTAAAGAGGGCGGCACGGCTCAATTAGCCTTAGTCGATGAAGAGGGTAACGCATTAGAGAGCTCAAAACGGGTTGAAGTTACGATTCAGCAAGGCGCAGGAACCGCTGATTATGACTATAAAGGGCTAGCGCTGAGCGACGGCATTGGCTTTGGTTATGGGCTGGTGAGTCTTACTGCGAATGCGGATAAAACCCTCCCCATCGATAGCGTTGGCAGTGACGAGAAAGATCTGCACATTGAGCTTCATGGCGCGGGCGGATTTGATTTCCTCTCCGATAAAGATGGGTTGACGGTCAGTAACGGCAAGAACGATTACACCGGCGATACCACCTTTTCAGGCGGAAAGATTACCGCGGGGGCCGATGAGGTTTTTGGTGATAAGGGCGCACTCATTTTAGAAAATGATGCTCACCTCGATATGGATCATTATGTTCAACATGCGGACTCCTTGACCACATCAGAAAAAACGATCGTAGACTTAAATGCCGGCGATATTATTTTAAGCGGGACAGATGGGAATGGGAATGATCTTAATAGCGTGATTGATGGCGATTTGAAGGGTGGCCCAGAGAGTCATTTAGTGGTTGAAAATGGCAATCTTACGGTCAATACGCACAATCCTGATCTTGAAACCAATACGGTATTAGAAGGGGATGCAACTGCAGACCTTAAATATGGCGATAGCCTTGGCAAAGGGACGATCGAAATGGAGGGCAAGAATGAGCTCAATATCCATGGCGGTGGCGATCTTGCCAATACCATTACCGGGGGCACGGATTCCGAGCTCAATATTTTAGGCGGAACGCTTGACGATCAAGTGGTGATTACTGGCGACAACTCCGGTTTTGATGGGAATCTCACCATTGGCGATCTGGGGTATGCATCGACCAATACCATGAATGGACTTGGCAATGGCTATCTGCAAAATGATGGTACGCTCGAGTTTAACGACCTTGGTGCGGTGGATTTTGATAATGCCTTTGGTGGCACGGGCGATTTTATCGTGGGCGATAGCCAAATTACGGTAAACCAGACGCCGAACGACTTCTCAGGCATGGTCGATTTAGATCAAGAGAGCTCACAATGGATTATCGGTGGCGATCTAACCGACGATTACACGCTCGATTATGGCGTTCAAGGCAATGGCTCACTTGTGGTCGATCTTGGCAATAAAGAGAGTGAATTTACGCTCGGTGACAAGATCAATCCCGATGAATTTACCGGAACGCTCGATCTCAATAGCGGTGAAATGGCGCTCAATGAAGATCATTACGATAAATTAAGTGGGGCCGATGTGGTCGTACGCGAGGATGGAAAATTGCATATCGACGAGGATGGCTATCTCAATGAGCTCGATCTCGATGGCGGTACCATTCATATTCACGTCAATGAGGATGAATCGGATCGTCACAATCTCCTTCACGTCGGTGAACTCGGTGCCGAGAGCGGTAGTCACATCATTTTAGATGATCTTGATCTCTTAGGAAAAGAGGATGCGATCGATAATATCGACACAAGTGGCTCGTTCTTTGATCAACAAAGTGGGGGCGTTGGTGGTGAGCAGATCATCAAGGCCGATGAGATTAAAGAGGGTAGCGAAGGCGCGCAACTCACCTTAGTGGATGAAGATGGCAATGCCATTGAGAGCATTAATCGTGTTGAAAAAGAGCTAGAGGATGGTTCCGGTTCTGCGATTTATGATTACAGCGGTCTGGTGCTCGATGATGGGGTTAATATCGATTATGGCCTCGTTGGACTTAATGCCCATGAGGGTGAATCGATCATTATTGAGAAAGGTGAAGATGATTCGACCGACTCGCTCAATGTGGAATTGACGGGCGATGGCGGTTTTATCATTAACCCCAATGGCGAAACGATTCATTTAGGCAATCAAAATAGCAATTATACGGGAGGAACGGAGGTAAATGGCGGTACGGTAATCGCCGATTCAGATAACGCTTTTGGCAATACCTCCGAGCTTAACCTCAATGATGATGCCTATTACGATCTCAATGGAAAGGATCAAACCGTTGGGGAGCTCAATACCGATCTTGATGCAACCGTTGATATTAACGAGGGTAATTTAACCATCTTAAATGGCGGTGAAGTGAATGGCGATCTGAAAGGATCGGGTAATCTCACGGTCGATAGTCAAGACGGTGGCGAACTCACCATTCATGGGCCGCAAGAGGAGTATCATGGCGATACCCATGTGCTTGAAGAGGGTGTGGTGAATCTCGATGATTTTGCCGGCTTAGGCGATGGCGGAATCGACAATGATGGCACCATCAATTATCTAGTCGATGGTGATGGCGAGCTCTCCAATCAATTTACGGGCGATAGTACCGGTTTAGTGGATCTCTCGGGCAGTGGCTCGGTTCATTTAACGGGCGATAATAGTGGCTACGATGGCGAGTTCTATTTCGGTCCGGATCAAGAAGTGATCGTGAACGACAGTAATGCGCTCGGTAATGGTGGCGATATCGAAATTATCGGCGGAGGCGATGGCGGTCTTGTGATCGCAGATGCGGAGAAACCGAACAGCTCTTTTGATAATAATTTTAAAGGGGATGGATCGATTACGCTCGATAACAGCGATGTTATCTTTACCGGCGATAATAGCGAACTTACGGGTGATCTGATTATTGAGGATGATTCACATCTTCACACGATCGACCACGGCGTTCCCGGTGGTAACATCCATAATCATGGTGGTTGGACGGCAGAAGTGAACCCTGAGATCGATGTAGATTTCAATGGCGAGCTCTCCGGTGAGGGCGATCTTCATAAAATTGGCGATGGGAATCTCAATTTAAATGGGGATAATTCACACTTTGGTGGCAATACCATTGTGGATGAGGGTGCACTCAATATTGGTGATAATGCCCAATTTGGTAACGGTTCGGGCGATCTTATTGTCAATAATGATGGCGCGTTTAATCAAGGCAAAGAGTCGGAATCCCATTTTGATAATATCTACGTCAATGATTACGGTCATTTAGTGCTCGATCAAGGGGCGGGATTAAACGCCGATGATGTGCTTGTCACTGATAACGGCGCACTCTCGATGGATCATAATAGCTATATTAATAGTAATGTGACTGTCGATCCGGATGCGTCAATCGGGGGATACGGCACCATTCATGGCGACCTTAATCTGAAAGGCCATCTCGATGTGGGTAGCCGTGTCGATCATATTGAGCCCAATACGGAGATGGGTGAATTTGTCGTCGATGGTAATTTCATTGCCGAAGAGGGCAGTGTGATTCACTTTGGTAGCGATCAAACCGATGCTGACCGCTTGGTGATTACCGGCGATGCCTCTGGTAAGAGCGATATCTGGGTGGATGATATTCATAACCTTGAGCTTCACGAGCTTGGCAATGGTGTTGTCTTTGTGCCGCTTGTGAATGTGGAAGGGGAAAATACCCTAGAGCTTGATCATATCGGGCGTACCGTCGGGGGCGTTTATGAGTTTGAGTTGGTACAAGATGACAATGGCAACTGGATGCTGAAAAACATGAAGGGCCATCGCCCTGAAACGGGCATCTATCTTGCCGGATTAAGTGCCGCCAATAAACTCTTTAGCCATTCGATGGTGGAGCGTAACTACCTAAGCGAGGAGAGCCGACTCTGGACCTTCACGCATGGCAGTTTCGAGAAGTTTAACGATAATGGGGGCGTCAATCGTACCAGTATTGATAGCTTCACCTTAATGATCGGGGGCGACCTACTTAAAACCTCGTTAGCGGATAAATCATTTACCTTCGGGCTGATGGGCGGTTATGGCTATAGCAGCAGTAAAACCACCAACCGCGATACCGGTTCACGAGCGAAAGGTAGTGGCGATGGTTATTCTCTCGGACTTTACGCCACCTTTGGCGATCAGCTCCAAGAAGGGCTCTATCTCGATGGCTCGCTCCAGTACGTCTATTTTAAAAATAGTGTGAAGAGCGATGGCTTGCGCGATGAAACCTCAAAATCGAAAGGATTTGTTGGATCAATCGAGGGTGGATACACCTTTGGGATCGCGGAGAATGTCTATCTGCAACCGCAACTGCAACTCACTTGGATGGGCGCTAAAATGGATGATATGACCGATGGATCGGGCACGAAAATCCGTGGCAGTAAGGATAATATTGAAACCCGCCTCGGTGTGCGTCTCTTTGCGGATAAAGCACTCGGCAATGGCGGATCAATTCGTCCTTATATGGATCTTAACTATATCCATAACTCTAAACCGTTTGCCGCTGAGTTTGATGGCATTCGCGTTGAGCAGAAGGGCACACGTAACTTAGGTGAGGTGAAAGTGGGCCTTGAAGCGGATGTGAATGACAACCTCAAAGTGTGGGGCGATGTGGGCTTCCGTAAAGGGTCCAACAGCTACCGCGATACTAAAATTTCAGCCGGGATTCGTTATGAATTTTAGGGAGCTCGGTTAGTTAAACGGTCAGCACACCATTAATGATAAAAGGCGATCTTCGGATCGCTTTTTTATTGCCTGCAATTAATAGAAGCAACAAAAAACCCAAGGGCTAACTGTATGGAGTTAGCAGACCTTGGGTCTGTTTTAAATCGTGGTTCTTTAGAGAATGAAGCGGCTCAGATCTTCATCTTCAGAGAGCTCGCCAAGTTCATTACGTACATAATCCTTAGTAATGGTGACGGTTTCGCCCTCTTTTTCAGAGGCAGAGAAAGAGACCTCTTCTAAAAGACGTTCTAAAATTGTATGAAGACGGCGCGCGCCGATATTTTCGGTCTTTTCATTGACGCTAAAGGCGATCGTTGCCATCTCTTTAAGGGCCTCATCGTCAAACTCAAGATTTACCCCTTCCGTTTTTAGTAGCGCCTTATATTGCTTAATAAGCGCTGAGGAAGGTTCGGTTAAGATGCGATAGAAATCATCAGCATTTAACGATTTTAATTCAACGCGAATCGGGAGACGGCCTTGAAGTTCTGGGATTAGATCCGAAGGTTTAGCAAGATGGAACGCACCGGATGCGATAAAGAGAATATGGTCGGTTTTGATTGCGCCATATTTAGTGGAGACGGTACAGCCTTCAATTAAAGGAAGGAGGTCGCGCTGAACGCCTTCACGTGAAACATCGGCACCGCTTGTGTTGCCGCGGCCACAGACTTTATCGATCTCATCAATAAAGACGATGCCCTGATTTTCCGCTACATCAATGGCCGTTTGCTTGATCTCTTCTTCATTGACAAGGCGCGCTGCCTCCTCATTTTGCACCTGTAATAGCGCATCTTTGATCTTCATTTTTTGCGGTTTGCGGCGCTCTTGCCCCGATTGTTGGAAGAGCGATTGCAACTGTTCGGCCATCTCTTCCATGCCGGGAGGCGTCATAATATTCATGCCCAATCCCGCATTCGCCGCGATATCGATCTCAATTTCACGATCGTCCATCTCACCGCGAATCAGTTTTTCTCTAAATTTTTGGCGCGTTGCAGAATTCTCTTTTGAGGGAGCCGCCGGCTCATCACCAAATCCGATATGTTTGGGCGGTGGTAAAATTGCATCTAGTACACGTTCAATTGCCGCTTCTTCCGCTTTCGGATAGGCTGCTTTAATGGCTTGCTCGCGCACCTGTTTTACCGATGCTTCCACAAGGTCACGCACGATGGAATCCACCTCGCGGCCAACATAACCGACTTCGGTAAATTTCGTCGCTTCTACCTTAATAAAGGGGGCATTGGCGAGTTTGGCTAAACGGCGGGCAATCTCTGTTTTACCCACACCGGTTGGCCCGATCATTAAGATATTTTTTGGGGTGATTTCCGCACGAATCTCACTTTCGACTTGTTGGCGTCTCCAACGATTGCGTAATGCGATGGCAACGGAGCGTTTGGCTTCATGTTGCCCGACAATGTATCGATCGAGTTCTTGGACAATCTCTCTTGGGGTCATAGCACTCATATTGGGTTCCTAATTAAAATTCGAGTTTTTCAATCGTTAAATTGGTGTTGGTGTAGATACAGACGCTGCCGGCAATGTTGAGGCTTTTGCGTACGATCTCTTCGGCAGGAAGCTCGGTATTTTCGATTAATGCAAGCGCTGCACTGTGGGCAAACATTCCCCCTGATCCGATCGCGGCGATATCGTGTTCCGGTTCGATCACGTCGCCTAATCCAGAGATGATAAAAGTCGCGGTCTCATCGGCAACGATTAACAGGGCTTCCAATTTACGCAGTGCGCGTTCGGTACGCCACTCTTTAGCGAGCTCAACCGCTGAACGGGTGAGATTGCCGCTATATTTTTCAAGTTTTCCTTCAAAGCGCTCAAAGAGGGTGAAGGCATCGGCCGTACCGCCGGCAAATCCAGCGATCACTTTGCCATTATAGAGGCGACGAACTTTGCGTGCGTTGCCCTTCATAATTGTGTTTCCCATTGAAACCTGGCCATCGCCACCGATGACAACTTGATTGCCGCGGCGGACTGCACAGATCGTAGTTCCTCTAAATTGTTCCACTAGTATCTCCTTACGAAATTTTTAGTTGTAGTGCTATAATGAGGGGAGAATTGAGAATTTCAAGTGAGCACAAAATTTTATTAACCTCGAAAGGAGACTCTCCGTGAAAAAATTAGCGATGATCCTCGCTGGATCGGCCGTTTTAGCTGGCTGTGCAACCACGAATACACAAGATGATACGATGCGCGTTTCATACAACTGTCCGATGGATACCAATATCACGGTAGAATATCTCTATGATGGCGAGATTGCGCGGATGCAAGATGATTCGGGCCGGATTGTGACTATGATTATTACCCCGGCAGCAAGCGGCGCGTATTACACCAATCATGACGGTTTCTCAATCCACACTAAAGCTGATTACGCTGTGGTTGAATTTGTGAAAGGTAAGCCTATTTCTTGCGAAATTTGGAAAGGCGATAAAAAATAGAGATTCAAGCGTAAGCAGGACAAAAGCAGAGAGGGAATCTCTGCTTTTTTAGTATATAAGGAGATCATCATGCTAGACGACCACTCATTGTTGCGATATTCCCGCCATATTTTGCTCGATCAATTTGATATTGAGGGGCAACTCGCGCTTAAAAAAGCACACGTGGTGGTGGTCGGTTGCGGCGGGCTCGGTATGGCAGCGCTCCCCCTTTTAGCTGGGGCTGGGATCGGCGAGCTCACGATCTTAGATTACGATGAGGTGGATCTTTCCAATCTACACCGGCAAACCTATTATAAAACCGCAGACGTTGGGCATTCGAAAGTGGTGCAAGCAAAACAAAAGCTCACCGCGCTCAATCCCGATGTCATTATTCATACCTATGATGAAAAGACCTGTTTTAAACGGCTTGAAGAGCTTTGCCAATCGGCAGATGCGATCTTAGATTGCACCGATAACTTTGAGGTACGTAAAGCGATCAATCGTGCGGCCGTTTCTACAAAAACTCCGCTCATTTCAGGCTCGGCAGTGCGTTATGAAGGGCAGCTCACCGTCTATGATTTTCGCGATGACACCTCTCCATGCTACGCCTGCCTTTTTGATGGTGATGAGGCCTCAGATGGCAATTGCGCACTCTTTGGCGTATTTTCCCCAGTGGTTCATATTATTGGCGTCACCCAAGCTCAAGAGACGCTCAAACTCCTGCTTGGCATCGGAAAACTCACCACCCGTCGCCTTCGAATCTATAACGCGCTCGATAATGAATGGCGTGAATTTAAATATGGTAAAAACCCCCACTGCGATGTCTGCGGCGATCACGTAACGGAGACCCACGTTGAATGCCGTGCGAAAAATCGCCTCTAATCATCATTTAATGGGATAAACATTATAAAAAAAGGTAAATATCCGTTAAAATAAAGGGTTTATCAAATGAGACAACGTACCGCTTTGAGCGGGGGTCTCTATAATCAATCAACTAGGTTAAATTATTGGTCCTTATCTTGACATGAGCTGCGCTCGGCTCGTAGGATATGCACGCCTTACTTTTAAAAAGAGAGTTTTTTATGAATTCATTGACGGAAAATCGCGAGCCAATATTGGCCTCTCCCTATTCAGATGAGATTGATCTCTTTGAGTTAATCGCCGATCTCTGGAAAGAGAAGTGGATCATCATTAGCACCACATTGATTGCCGGCATCATCGCCGTTGCTTACGCGCTTTTAGCCACGCCGATTTATCAAACTCGAAGTGTGGTTAAGCCTGCTGAGCTAAAAGATTTAGATGAGTTGAATAGTTTATCAATTTATAATATTAGTGCGGCTGATGCTTTAAAAGAAGTTGGTGCGCGTTTGGAATCCTACGATGCGCGTTTTGACTTTTTTAAAGAAAATAGCGAGTTGTTTACAGAGCTGCAACAAGGTGAAGAATCTTTAGAGCAGGTATTTAAACGATTTAATGCTAATAGTGTAAAAATTATTCGTCCTGATGCTAAAAATCATAATGGATTTTCTGACTATGTGGGAATTCAAGTGACTTATCCGAAAGGAGTTAATGGGGTTGCAATTGCAAATGGATTTATTGATTATGCAATTAAAAAAGAGAAGCAAAGCATAGAAAACAGTTTAGAGGTGTTAATTGGTAACCGTCTTGAGACGCTTCGTGAACGCTTAGAAATTTTACGAGTCGGTTATAAGGCTACAACAGAAGCTGAAATTGCACGTCTGACTGAGCAAGATATATTAAAACGATCATTGTTAAATGATGAGCTTGAAGCATTGCGTTTAGAGTTGCAAGAGCGACGAGAACATCGTATCGCGAGCTTGGAAGAAGCGATAAAAATAGCAACCCGTCTAGGCATTAAAAAGCCAACCAATCCAACATCTTTAGGGCAAGAGATCTCAACCGGAAGTAATGTGATTCGCACTGAGGTGAATAATCAACAAGCGCCGCTTTATTTTATGGGAGTTGATGCGCTAACTGCAGAACGAGATGCTCTTTTAGAACGTGAAAGTGATGATTTTACAAGCAACCGCATTATTGAAATTAAAAAAGAGTTAAAATTGCTTGAGGCGAATCGTCAGATTGAAATTTACAATGCGCGAGAAAATGAAGATCTTTTCTTAGCTGAAATTTCTGAAGTGCGTAAAGAGATTAGTCGCCTTAAGAAGTTAAAAGTAGATATGGATAAATTAAAATTGGTTCGTATCGATGAGCCTTCCGTTGAGCCTTTATCTCCGATAAAACCTAAGAAAAAGCTCGTTGTTTTAATCGGCGGCCTTGTGGGCTTTATGTTAGGTGGCATGATTGCGCTAGTGCGCATTGCGATGCGTAATCGTAAGCAAACGGGATTAAACTAAGCGCGAGACAAAGAGAGAGGATAGAGATGAAATTAACCTGTTTTAAAGCCTATGATGTTCGCGGGCAATTGGGCAGTGAGCTGAATGAAGAGATCGCTTATCGGATTGGGCGCGCGTATGGACAGATCTATCAGCCAAAACGTGTTGCGGTAGGGTGTGATGTTCGTCTTACGAGTGAAGCGCTTAAAGCCGCGACAATTCGCGGGCTCAATGATGCCGGAGTGGACGTGCTTGATCTTGGATTAACAGGCACGGAAGAGGTCTATTTTGCTGCCTTTCATCTCGATGTTGAAGGGGGGATTGAGATCACCGCGAGCCATAATCCCATGGATTATAATGGGATGAAATTTGTTCGTGAAGGCGCGCGTCCGATTAGTGCCGATACGGGATTAAAAGAGATTCAAGCTTTGGCAGAATCGGGTGAATTTACCGAGGTATCTGATAAAGGGCACGTTGAATCCTATTCGGTTTTAGCTGAATATATCGAGCATCTTTTAACCTATATTGATCCTCAAAAAATTCGGCCGATGAAACTTGTGATGAATGCAGGAAATGGGGCAGCAGGACATGTGGTTGATGCATTAGAACGCGCTTTTTCCGAACATCAAATTCCGATTGAATTTATCAAAATTCATAATGAGCCGGATGGCAATTTCCCAAATGGCATTCCTAACCCAATTTTGGTAGAAAACAGAGCCGTGACCGAGCAGGCCGTTCTTGCACATCAAGCCGATATGGGCATTGCTTGGGATGGTGACTTTGATCGTTGCTTTCTTTTTGATGAAAAGGGGCAATTTATCGAGGGATATTATGTGGTTGGACTTCTTGCACAGGCCTTTTTATTGAAAGAGAAGGGTGAAAAAATCGTCCACGATCCGCGTTTAATCTGGAATACACTCGATATTATCAATCGTTATGATGGCGTTGCCGTGCAGTCAAAATCGGGGCATGCTTTTATTAAAGATGTGATGCGCGAGCATAATGCCGTCTATGGGGGTGAGATGAGTGCTCATCACTATTTTCGTGATTTTGCCTATTGTGACAGTGGCATGATTCCATGGCTTTTGACGGTGATGGTGATGTCAGAAACCGGTGAAACGTTGTCGGCACTTGTGGAAAATATGATTGAAAAATTCCCTTGCAGTGGAGAGATCAATTTTAAAGTAAGCGATACCCAAGCGACGATCCAGACAATATTTGATTATTATGCCCCTCAAAATCCACAAATCGACCAGACTGATGGCGTCAGCCTTGATTTTGGAGCGTGGCGTTTTAACGTCAGAGCATCAAATACCGAGCCATTACTACGCCTCAATATTGAAGCGCGCGCCGATCAAAACCCCCAGAAAATGCAGGACTATATTGATGAGTTAACGGGATTAATAATGAATCATCAATGTTAATGACAGATAGAGAATAAAAAAAGCTCGGTAGATTGAATGGTAGATCTATCGAGCTTTTTTGTGAGTCACATATTATTTATTATTCGTTATATTAACGATATCCTTGAGGATTTAGTTTCTGCCAGCGCCAGCTATCTTTGAGCATATCCTCTAAGGTGTGTTTAGGTGTCCAGTTGAGCTCTTCGGTAGCGCGTTTATTATCGGCATAGGAGATTGCAACATCTCCCGCACGGCGAGGCGCAAACTCAAAGGGAATGGTGATCTGATTTACCTTCTCAAAGGTGTTTTTCATCTCTAATACGGACGTTCCATTTCCAGTACCGATATTCCATGCACGGCACCCTTTATGGGCAAGGCGATTTTGGAGGGCTGAGACATGGGCTGATGCAAGATCGACAACGTGAATGTAATCACGAATCCCAGTGCCATCAGGCGTTTTATAATCATTGCCAAAAATGGAGAGTTTTTCACGCTTACCCACGGCCACTTGAGTAATATAGGGCATTAAATTATTGGGAATGCCTTGCGGATCTTCACCAATTTCGCCACTTTTATGAGCGCCCACAGGATTGAAATAACGAAGAAGGGCAATGGACCAACGCGCGTCCGCACGGGAGGCTTTTTCGAGCATCTGCTCAACGATGAGCTTGGTATAGCCATAGTTATTGGATGGCATTCCCGTTGGCATCTCTTCATTGAGTGGTGAGGGATTTGCCTCATCATACACCGTTGCTGATGAGCTAAAGACAAGATTAAAACACTCCGCCCGCTCCATCGCTTGAATCAGGCTCACAGATCCTGCGATATTATTATCAAAGTAGGCTAGGGGAATTTTTTGGCTCTCACCGACGGCTTTTAACCCCGCAAAATGGATGACCGCATCGATGGCGTGGGCATTAAAAATTTGATCTAATAGCGCACCATCACGAATATCCCCCTCAATAAAGGTGAGCGATTTCCCCGTCAGTTTTTCGACGCGCTTTAGGGATTCTTCAGAGCTATTTGAAAGATTATCGAGCACTAAGATCTCAAACCCTTCTTCTAAAAGCTCAACGCAGGTATGGGAACCAATATATCCTGCGCCCCCTGTGACTAATATTTTATGGTTCATCGTGATCTCCTAATAAATGATCTATAAGGCCAGCGGTTGAAGCATCTAAATGGGCTAATTCGTCGAGATTGCCGTTTAAAATTGGCAAAATCTGTTTTGCAATCTCTTTACCTTTCTCAACGCCCCATTGATCAAAGGGATTAATGCCCCAAAGGACCGATTGTACAAAGACTTTATGTTCATATAACGCAATGAGCATCCCAAGCGTTTGTGGATTGAGCTCTTTTAACAGCAGAGTACTACTAGGCTGATTCCCACCATATTGTTTGTAATTGGGGGTGCCTGTCAATTCTTTTTCAGAGAGCGCACTATTTCCAAAGGCAAGGAGTCTTGATTGCGCCAAACAGTTGGCTAAGGCTAAATGATGCTGTTCGGTGAGGGTTGCTTCATTTTCCACATAGGTGTAGTGTTTTCCGTTATAGCGTTTAATGGGCGCGATAAAATCACAACTGACCGCATGGGTGCCTTGATGCAGGAGCTGGTAAAACGCATGTTGTGCATTAGGGCCCACTTCTCCCCAGATAATCGGGCAGGTATGATGGGTGACGCGCTCCCCATTTCGTTTGATCGATTTTCCGTTAGACTCCATCTCAAGCTGTTGCAGATAAGAGGCAAAATATTTTAAACGGCCATCGTAGGGAAGGACTGCATGGGTCTGCATATTTAAAAAATTGCTATTCCATACCCCGAGAAGGGCCATTAATACGGGAATATTACGCTCAAACGACTCAGTTTGAAAGTGCGTATCGACTAAATCGGCTCCATTTAGTAGCTCTTTAAATCCATCAACCCCGATGGTGAGAGCAATGGGGAGACCAATAGTAGACCAGAGTGAATAACGGCCACCGACCCATTCCCATAAACAGAGCTGATGATGAGGAGCGATTCCCCAAGCATCCATTTTCGCATGATCGCTCGACACGCCGATAAAGTGATTTTGGACAACGCGGGGCTCGGGGCCTAAGGCATTCATCAGCCACGTTTTCGCTGTTTCCGCATTGGAGAGGGTATCGATCGTGGTAAAGGATTTTGAGGAGATAATAAAGAGCGTTGTTTCGGGACGAAGCTGATAGAGAAGATCCGATAATTGGCTGCCATCCATGGTGGAAACAAAATGGATATTGAGCGGTTTTTCAGTTTTCACTTTGAAATCAGAGAGTGCATAGCTCACCATAAGCGGACCAAGATCTGAGCCTCCCACCCCAACATTGACCACATCTTGAATCACCTCTCCCGTAGCGCCGCGATATTGGCCGGCATGAATTTTATTCACCAGGCGATACATCGCCTCCAATTCATGGTGCACTTTTTGAGAAATATTGGGGAACGAACTACGCTCTTTAGGCTCTCTTAGCGCCCAATGCATTGCAGAACGATCTTCGGTGTAGTTGATTTTCTCCTCAGAAAAGAGCCGTTTAATCCACTCGGAAAGATTTTTTTCATCTGCGAACGCGACGAGCGAATCGAGAACCTCTTGATTAATGCGCTGTTTGCTAAAATCGTATGTGAGCGCCTCAAACGATCGTGAAAATCGTTCAAATCGATCTGGTGATTCTTGAAAAAGATCGCTCAGATGCCGGTGTTGAAAGCGTTCTGCTAAATGGTGTAATTGCGCTAGCACCGTCCTACTCCTTGATAGATAAATCCTAAATGTTTCATATGGTCTGGATGGTAAATATTGCGTCCATCTAAGATAAGGGGATGATTCATCGTCTGCAATAACCGCTGATAATTTGGGCTGTAGTAGCGTTTCCACGCAGTCATCACACAAAGCGCATCGGCATTTTCAGTGGCATTATAGGGATCATCCGTGAGTATCAGATCCTCTCGGTTTCCGTAGCATTCTAAAATTTCAGGCAGAGCCTCAGGGTCATGAAGCTTTACGATCGCCCCTTGTGCCCAAAGCGCGCTCAACATCTTATGAATGGGGGAATTGTGAGTATTTCCGCTATTTTCTTTAAAGGATGCGCCCCAAATGGCAATGGTTTTTCCTTGGAGATTGGTGTTGTAATAATCCCACAGCTTACGAAAGAGAATCTCTTTT
>JAAZCI010000256.1 GCA_012513365.1 Lysobacteraceae bacterium | reverse complement strand
GTATAATCGTTCTATGAAACAGCAACCCATTATTTTAAATGCACTCGAGGCATCGCTTGGGGGCAATATATTGATTGAGGCGTCGGCAGGGACAGGAAAAACCTATACGATCACCTCACTTGTGCTTCGATTTTTACTTGGACTGACCGAAAAAGAGCGTCCGTTAAAGCTTGAAGAGCTACTGATTGTTACCTTCACCAATGCCGCAACGGCTGAGTTAAAAGAGCGAATTTTTAAGCGAATTGTTGAGAGTAAAGAGTGTTTAATTTCACAAGAGGTTGATGCCTTTGATGAAACGCTCGTTACACTTCTTGAACCTTTTCTTTTTGATGAAATGGCCCGAAGAGAAGCGATTCTTCGTTTAATTGAAGCGGAGCGTACGATTGATCAGGCGGCGATTTTTACAATTCATGGCTTTTGTCAGCGGATTTTAAGTCAAAGTGCCTTGGCGACGGGGCTCGAGTTTGAATTTGAGCTAAATAGTGAGCTTAACGACCTGCTTGAAGAGAGTTGCCGCATTGTATGGCGTAAAGATTTTTATTGCTTTAATCCTGAGCTTGTTGCCTGCGTTCTCGATTATTTTGGCGAGCCCGTTGCGAATCGAATGGATCCGCTCCCTTTTGCAAAGAGCAAATCGCTCTTAGGAACGGTGCGGCCTTATATTCAAAATCCAAAACTGTTTGAGGATGAGCCCAATTTAATCACCTCGTTTGAGGCGCTTGATGCCGGTCTTCGCGAATATCAAACGAAGATGGCGACACTTAAAGAGAATTGGAAAACCTTTGGGGAAGAGGCGGTTGCGATTATTCAAGCCTCGGACATTAATAAGCGCAGTTATTCTGCGAAACATCTTCCCAATTGGGCCAATAAAGTCTCCGATTTCTGTAAAGAAACGGGGTTTAATTATCCAGATGAATTATCGCGTTTTTCTCAAGAGGTATTGTATGAGAAGACGAAAAAAGGGGGCATACCTCCTGAGCATCCGCTTTTTAATTTAGTCGATCAGTTTTTAGAGTTTGCCCATGCCTTTAATCTCGAAAAACGACTTAAACTCTATGCGGCGTATCGGGTTTATAATGAATTTGAGGCGCTTAAACATGATGCAGGCGAACTTAACTTTGATGATATTTTAATTAAACTCGATGGGGTGCTCGCAAAACGTCCAGAGCGGCTTTTAGCCCATGTGCGCGAGCAATATCAAGCGGTGATGATCGATGAGTTTCAAGATACGGACTATTATCAGCTCTCAATTTTTCAGACTTTATTTGGTGAGGCAAACCAGATTCCCTTTATTATGATCGGGGACCCGAAACAATCGATCTATAAATTCCGCGGCGCCGATATTTATGCCTATCTCAGTGCTAAAAAAGGTGTCGATCTTCACTATACGCTCGATACCAATTACCGTTCCTCTTCAAAAATGATTGAGAGTGTGAACCACTTTTTTGAAGCATCAACCAATCCCTTTTTAGAAGAAAATATTCCTTTTTATCCCGTTCAGTATCCTGAAAAAGCGCTAGCCGAACATCTCTATTTAAAGAGAGATGAAGAGGTAGGGATGCGCTTTTTTAACCTATCGGCAGAGGTTAACCGTGAGGAATATACCGAGTTTTACGCCAACTTTTTTGCCGATGACGTGGTGGAGCTCCTTTATCATGGCGAGATTGAAGTTAATGGTGCTCGGCGTAAAATTATCCCGGAGGATATTACCTTTTTAGTCCGTAGTGCTCATGAAGCTCGGGTGCTAAAAGAGGCGCTTTTTAAGCGCAATTTAAATGCTGTCTATCTCTCAGATCGAAGCAATGTATTTCATTCTGAAATGGCCGATGAGCTCGCACTTTTCTTAGAAAGTCTGCTCTATTTCCGTGATTTTTCTTTAACCAAACGCAGTTTTGCTTCACTTTTGTATGGATTGTCACTCGATGAGTATTTTGAGGTGATGAGCGATCCCGAGCGTTATGAAGCAATGCTTGAAGAGCGTCACGAGCTTAAAGAATTATGGGATCGCATTGGCGTACTTGGGATGGTGCGCCATTTTATGATGCGGGGCGATCGGCTCGCTCGTTTACGGGCATTGCCCGATGGTGAACGCCTAATTACCGATCTTTTCCACCTTGCAGAATTGCTCCAAGCGCAAAAAATGGCGACCGATGAGTTGTTACTTGCGTGGTTTAAGGAGGAGCGCGAGCGCGGGGAAACGGAAGAGGTTTATCACCAGCGGCTTGAGAGTGATTTTGAGGCAATTAAAATTCTTACCTATCATAAATCTAAAGGGCTCGAATTTCCCATTGTCTATCTGCCATTTGCGGTGAGCCCTGTGAGTTACCGCGATCCGGTCTCCTATTACGATAAGGAAAAAGAGCGGATTCGCTACAGTTTTACCCCATCGGAAACGATTAAAGAGCAGATTTTAGATGAGGAGTTTTCGGAAGCGGTGCGCCTTTTATATGTGGCGATGACCCGTAGTAAATTCCATTGTCGGGTTGGCTTTGCGAGCCATCTCATGTCCCGGCGTTCAAGTGTGACGCATCAAAGCGCGATCGGCTCAATTTTGGGGTTAACGGAGGTAAATGCAACGCTTCCTGAAACGCTCATCAAGCCGGGTATTATTGATATTACTGAGGTGCCAGAGCATATCTTAGATCGCGTATTTGAGGAGAAAACGGAAGAACCTGAGTTAAGTGCAGCCCGCATGAATCGCTATATTCCTAATATTTGGCGTTTTACAAGTTTCTCGCATCTTTCGTATAAAGCGGAAGTGACCCATTTCCAAGATGAACGTTTTGATGAGATGCCGATTCAGGAGGAGGTCAATCCCGATCAGACTGAGATTCAAACGCCGCTTCCGAAGGCACAACTTCATTTCCCGAAAGGGGCGGTTGCCGGAACATTTTTACACGATCTTTTAGAGAATTATTCACCGCTTGAGCTCGGTGATGAGACGATTTTAAGTGAGGCGATTAAGCGCTCACCACTCTATCTATCCCTTGCTGATGAGCTCGATTCCGCAACGCTTGATCTTAAGGATTGGTTTGCCGGAATCTTGCAAACGCCATTAAATCAAGATGATGAATCGATGACGCTTTGCACGATTTTATCAAACGATCAGCACATCAACGAACTTGAATTTTTATTCCCCATTCGCCGTGATATTACTCCCGAGCCGATCAATCAATTTTTGATGGAAAACCGCACGCGGACACTCCCGGCGAAGCTCACATTTAAAGCGCTTACGGGGATGTTAAAAGGATTTATTGACCTCACTTTTATCTGGGAAGAAAAGTATTATATCTGTGACTATAAGAGTAATTTTTTAGGGGAATCCTGCGAGGATTATCAGCAAGAATCGATGCAAGTGGCGATGGATGAGGCCTATTATGATTGGCAATATCTGCTCTATACCGTGGCGCTGGTGAAGTTTTTGCGCCTTAAAAACCCTGAGTTTAATTATGAGACCGATTTTGGTGGCATCTATTATCTATTTTTGCGCGGAATGCGGGGCGATGCGAGCGGCGATGGCGTTTATCATCATAAACCGGCGTGGTCTGTGATCGAAAAGATTATGGATTATTTTGATGCTAAGTAAGGATTGATTATGACGAAAGAGACAATTCTTGCCATTGTTACCGCGCATTTTCAAAATAGATCCTATGCAGTCGGGACGCTCTTTACTGATTGGGAAAATCCATCCGGTGGCGAGTATTATTACGCAACATTTAGCCAACAGGATCAGAGCGATCAGCGCTCATTTGTGCGGGAAGTGCCGGTTAAAATTGCGATTTTAAAACAGATTCCAAAATCGATTAAGATCGATGTGATGTTGATTGATCGCTGCGTCTACGAGCGCACACGAGCGGGGCAATATGGCGTTGGGCTCTATCTTTATGATTATCTTCTGCGCAAAATCCCGGTGATTGGGTTGACGAAAGAGAGCTGTGGTGGCCATCGATTTATCCATAAAAACAGGTTTGAAAATGGGGCAGTTTTTTATTCAAGCGCGGTGGGCGTTAAATCAAGCTGGGCGGCGAAAAAAGTCGCGCTACTCCCTGTTGATCACGATTCCGTTGCGCTTCTAAGCGAACTAACAGACGCATTACAACACTATATTGAGAAGGAGAATACCGATGCTAACCAATCAATTCGCCGTTAATTATGGTTTGGAGGCCGGCGTATTTTCTGAGCTCGATTATTATTTTGCAAAATTGATCGGGGGGCAAGATAAAGAGTTACAGCTTCTCGCTCTTTTGGTAAGCCGTGCCTATCGATTTGGGCATACGCTCGCGACGTTTGAGTATCTTAATGCGCCGGCAAAATGGTTCAGTGAAGAGCCCGATGAAACGGTGCGAAACTTAGGATTTGAGCTGTTAAAAGAGGCGAATCTCTCCCTAGAAACCGATTGGCGTGATGTTGTGATTGAGAGTCCTGCACTGATAAAAAGTGAGTGGGGCATCTATCTTGCTAAAAATTATCAGCAAGAGGGGAAAATCGTCGAGTTTGTGCTAAAGCATCAGGTGGGCACTCAGTTTTCAGAAGAGCGTTTAACGCGTTATAAAGGGCTTTTAGATCGTTATTTTGGCAAAACTGATACACAATCTGAGATCGATTGGCAAAATGTGGCGGCGGCCAATAGCCTGATTCAATATTTATCGGTTATTTCAGGGGGGCCTGGAACAGGGAAAACCACCACCGTATTTAAGATTTTAGCGATTTTACAGGAAGCGGCGAAAGAGAGCGGGCAAGCGCCACTTAAAATGGTTTTAGCGGCACCCACAGGAAAGGCCGCTGCTCGATTAACCGAATCAATTAATGAGCAAAAAGCGCGGGCCTTAACGGAGATTGAGAGCGATATCTTAAAACAGATTCCGAGCGAGAGTTACACCATTCACCGCCTGCTTGGGATTCATCCGATTAGTAAAAAAACGCGCTATCACGCGCAAAATCCATTGATGCTTGATCTCCTTGTTGTCGATGAAGCGTCGATGATCGACCTTCAGCTTTTTGTGGATCTGATTGAGGCGTTACCCGCTCATGCGCGCATTATTTTTCTCGGCGATAAGGATCAGCTTGCCTCGGTTGAAGCAGGCTCGATTATGAGTGAGCTTGCCTTTACGGAAAATTATACGAGTCGCCATAGTCAAACGATTGAGGCGCTTACGGGCGTATCGCTTCCGGTCAATTCGGAGATTTATCCGGCGAATTATTTCTCTTTGTTAAAGAAAAGTTACCGTTTTGATGACGCCTCGACGTTGGGGCGATTGGCCAAACGGATCAATACCTATACCCATAATTACTTTGATACTCAGCAAAAAATCCGCGATGTGATGGGGATTTTAACGAGCCATGATCCGCTAATTGGATATCATACGCTCCCGATCGAAGAGAGTACCTTATCTACGGAATTGCGCAGCTTTTATCAGCCCTATCTTGATGCGATTCTCGCTCAAAACAGCACGAAACAAGCGATCTTTTCTGCGTTTAATAATGCGCGCATATTAGCGATTCAGCGGCGCGGGGATTATGGTACGGAGCGCCTCAATCACCTCATTGCTAAAACACTCTTTCCGACCACCTATAATATGGCGTTTTATCACGGGCTCGCCATTATGATCGAAGAAAATGATTATGAATATGGGCTCTTTAATGGGGATATCGGGCTGATTTTAGAAGAGGAAGGACGGCTGCGGGCATTTTTTGAAATTGATAACGAACTTCGCGCCTTTTCGATCCATTCCTTGCCGCAATTTAATCACGCTTTTGCGATGACGGTGCATAAATCGCAAGGAAGTGAATTTGAGCGAGTGATGCTCTTTTTAGCCGAATATGAGTCAGCCTTTTTAAGTACCGAGCTTTTTTATACAGGCCTTACCCGGGCCAAAAAAGAGGCGGTTATCTTTAGTTCCGAAGGGGCGATTCGCGCCTCATTAATGCAACGGGCACAGCGGTTTAGTGCCATTCAGAAGCGGCTTTCGGTCGCGCTTAAAAAGCCAGAGTTTTTGGCGGAACCGGCAGACGAAGAGCTGTCAAGCGAGTCGCAACTTTCACTTTTTTAACGGTATAAAAAATCCCTCAGAGGAAGTCTCATGAGGGATTTTTGTATTAATGGTAATCCATTTACTCAGTTTCGCTAAAATATGCTTCCACTTCCGAGAGCGTCGGTACCGACGATTGCGCGCCTTTTTTCGTCACCACAAGGGCGCTGACTTTCGCGGCAAACTGTAACGCCTCACGGGTTGGAGCGCCTTTTGCCAGCATATAAGCAAATGCGCCAATATAGCTATCGCCCGCGCACGTGGTATCAACGGCATTGACCTTATGAATGGGGATATGCAGGGCTTCATCGGCTTTGACAAAGTATGATCCATGCTCTCCAAGCGTGACAATGAGCGCCGGAATCTTATGGGCTTTTTGCAACATTTTCGCCGCAGCAATCGCCTTTTCGGGCGTATTGGTGGGGAGACCACTTAAAATCGCGAGTTCTGTTTCATTAGGAACTAAATAGTCGGTATTTTGGAGCAACTCATCGGAGAGTTTTGCCCCGGGCGCCGGATTTAAGATCACCGTTTTCCCATTGTCTTTGGCATATTTCGCGAGCGTTTCCACCACCTCAAGCGGGATCTCAAGTTGAAAGATAATAATCTCTTTCTCGTCGATCACCGTTTTAATCGTATCGATATAATTGGGCTCAAAGTGAAAGTTCGCCCCGGAATTGACAATAATATGATTATCGCCATTTTTCGCGACCACAATGTTAGCAATCCCTGTTGTGAATCTGTTTGTCATTGCAATACGATCAACGGCGACATGGCCATTATGCTGCAGATTGTGTTTTGAGGTGCGGCCGTAATCATCATCGCCCACAACCCCCATTAGCTCAACATCCGCGCCAAGCCGACCTGCGGTAAAGGCTTGATTCGCCCCTTTTCCGCCGAAATGCGTTTCAAAATGCTTGGCAAACAGCGTCTCCCCTTTGAGCGGAAGATGCTCGGTATTAAAGACTAAATCCACGTTAATGGAGCCAATTACAAGAATTTTTTTCATGAAATCTCCTTAGGCTGCAGGGTCTGATTCTAGAGCAGGGCTCGGGATAATAAATGAGACTAAAAACGCCACAATCGTGATAATTAACCCAAGCATCATACCGTTATAATAGCCTACTATTGAATCCTCCGCGAGAAATTGCACCGCCGGAAGAAGCGCAAAACTTAAACCCGCGCCAAGGTGAAACGCTGCCGCATTCATGCCGGGAAGAAAGCCCGGATTTTCTTTCGGGGAGAGCACAACGCCAAGGCCATTTAAGATAATATTGGCCGTTCCTGCGTAGGTGATCCCTAAAAGAAAGGTCATGCCTGCTAAAACGGGGAAGGAGTTTAGTCCATATTGCATCATAATAAAGACGCCGATGGCACTGCCTAAAAGCCCGAGTCGAAGGATGCGATTATAGCCCAATGAGGGCGCTAAACGTCCCATAAAAGGCCCAACCGCCCAGCCAACAAGTGCGTAGGGGGTTAGCAGAAGAAGGGCTGATTTATTGGCGGTAAATCCAAAGCCAAAATCACTATTTTGCGCGAGCGAGACGGCAAGCCCATTGACCACCGCAAAAATACCGGTCATGGTGAGAATCGTGGTAAGAAGGAGCGCCCAGGTTGAACGGCGTTTTAGATGAGGAATGGTCACGAGCGGTTCAGCTTCGCTTTTTTCAGTGCGGAGGAAGAGGATAAAGGCGACGATCGCGATGATCATCGAGATTACGATAAAGCCCCAGTTGGCATTGGCAAGTTTTCCTGCCTGATTGAGCGCCATTAAAAATCCAGCGAGCGAGGCCACTAAAAAGCTAACGCCTTTCCAATCCATGCGTTGTCCTTCTGAAGGTTTGGATTCAGGTGTACCTTTGGCAATAAAAAAGAGTGCGATAACCCCAACGGCGGCGATAAACCAAAAAACGGGGCGAAAGCCAAAGTTGGTGGCGATATAACCGCCTAAAAAGGCATCAATTCCTGCAATACCCCCATTCACTGCGGTAACAATTCCCATCAGCATGCCGTAGCGTTTAGGATCATCAATTTCATGATGGAGCATCAATAGACAAAGCGGCACCACCGGCCCCGATACCCCTTGAATAATCCGCGCGACAAAATAGAGCTCAACATTAGGCGTGATCGCCGCTAAAACACCGCCAGTTGTGGTGATGGCAATCAGGCTAAAGAGCATCTTTTTGCGCCCAACGATATCACTTAACCGGGGTACAAAGATCGAAAAGAGAGCCGCCGACATAAAAAAGGCGGTCTGCGTTAAACCGATTGTTGCCTCATTGGTATTTAAATTTTCAGTAATGGTGACGAGCACCGGATTGAGCATACTCGCATTGAGTTGGAACGCCATACAGGCGACCAAAAGCGCGATCATTAATGGCATGACGCTTTGGGATTTTTCATGAACGGGGGCGTGACTCATGCATCCACCTCACCGATTTGCTCTAATGCATCGACAATCAAATCCCAGAAATAGCCGTGATCGAGTTTGACCGCCACTTGCGTATGGCAATCGGGTTCGGGGGGATTTCGAAAATCGGCTACGGTCATGCCTAACGTTAAGGTGCCGGTTAGCTCAATGTCTACAGGCACTTTGCGCGTTGTCATTACATTAGGATCGATCACATAGGCCACAGCGCACGGATCGTGGACAGGGGGATGGTCAAAGCCTTGCGCTTTTTTATACATTTTGCCAAAGCATTCCAATAATTCCACTACAAATTGAGCGGGTTTTGTGCCGATCGCGCGGATTTTCTCCACCACTTCCGGCGTTGCAAGCGCTTGGTGCGTTAGGTCGAGCCCCACCATCGTTAGCGGCCATTTTTCATTAAAGACAATGTGCGCCGCTTCTGGGTCGATTTTGATATTAAACTCAGCGACGGCACTCCAATTACCAACGTGATAGCCACCGCCCATAAGGACAATCTCTTTCACACGCTCCACAATGCGCGGCTCTTTGCGGACCGCCATTGCAATATTGGTGAGTCCGCCGGTGGGCACAAGTGTCACCGTTTTTGGCTCATGACTCATAATGGTATCAATAATGAGATCGACGGCGTGGCGCGGATCAAGCGGCAATTCTGGCTCGGGAAGTTCCGGTCCATCAAGCCCCGATTCACCATGAACGCTCGGCGCAATTTCAATCTCACGGACAAGCGGACGCACGCATCCTGCGGCAAAAGGTACGCCGGTAATATTGGCAATTTTCGCAATGGAACGCGCATTTCGGGTCACTTTTTCAAGGGTTTGATTGCCCACAACGGTGGTCACCGCAAGGAGTTCGATATTAGGGTTTCCATGGGCAAGCAGAAGGGCAATGGCATCATCGTGGCCAGGATCGCAGTCGAGAATAATTTTACGCGTCATGATTATTTCCTCTCAAGTTAGCTATAAATCGGCATAATATTTATTATAGTAAATGAAATTGAAGAATCTTTAACATCGGTTGAGATAATAGAGAATAATCAAAAAAATGTATAAAAACGCCATAAATAGGTGGGGCAATGAGGCAAACTATGAGTCAAGATCCAAAGAAAAGAGTGCTGTTGATCACTACCGGCGGGACGATTTCAGCGCATCATCAATCCCCGCTCGATCGGGCGCAATATTGCTCGGGCCACTATCTTGGCGAAGACTTTTTAAAAGCGCTTCCAGAGGTGAGCAAACGCTACGACATTACCGTGAAAAACTATGCGCGAATTAGCAGTACCGAGATGGGTAGTGATGAGTGGATCATGCTGAAAATGGCTTGGGATAGAGCGTTAAATGATGATGGGTTTGATGGCGTTGTAATTTCGCACGGCACCAATACTTTGGAAGAGACAGCCTATTTTCTCCACTTAACGTTAAAGAGTGATAAACCGGTGGTATTAACCGGCGCGCAAAGGCCTTTTACTCATCTAAGTTCTGATGCGCTGAGTAATCTATACGATGCGTTTTTAGTTGCTACAAGTGATTCATCGCACGGGAAAGGCGTATTGGTTGTGGCGAATAACCGAATCTATTCAGCCCGCGATGTGACCAAAACCGCCACCTATCATTTAGAAACTTTTCAATCTCCGAGCGCAGGTCCGATCGGATCGATTGAGCCGGATGACGAGGTTCATTTTACGGCGATACCGATGAAATGCCACACGCTCAACAGTGCGTTCTCTACATTCCCTTTTTTGGGCGTTGATGGGAAGCCTCTTAAGCTCCCGAAAGTGGCCATTAGCTATTCCTATTCAGGGGCGGAGGGCGTGATGATTGAGGCACTATTAGATACCCATTATCAGGGGATTGTGGTAGCGGGAACAGGTGCGGGGCGCGTCTCAAAAGCAGAAGAGATCGCGCTTAAAAAGGCTCAACAACAGGGGATAGCACTGGTGATGAGTAGCCGGGTAGGAAGCGGGCATGTGGTAAAGATTGAGAGTTATGAGGATCTATTCATTCCTTCGCGAGATCTTAATCCGCAAAAGGCGCGAATCCTATTAATGCTCGGGATTTATGCTGGATATTCTAAGG
>JAAZCI010000255.1 GCA_012513365.1 Lysobacteraceae bacterium | reverse complement strand
TACCAAGTCGATAGGGCTTTTTTATGCACGTCCACCGGTGGAGAACAGCGCGTCCAATTGCAAAAGACCTACATTATGGGGCTATCCGAGCAGGTGATCGATATTAAAAAGCCGGTCAGCGATACGATCGATCTTTATGCCGATGGTGAGCCGATTTTATCAGCGGTGGATTACAGCACCGGCATGGTGACCTTTACTGCAGAAGAGGGCGCGGAGATTCGTTGGAGCGGTGAGTATGATTTTGCCATGCGCTTTGATTCTGATGATCTGGATTTTACGATTAACAGCGTTCGCAGTCAGGGCGAAAACGGTAATGTGATCGATAGCGGTCAATATTATGTGGGCAGTAGCGTGGATTTAGTGGAGATCGATTCATGAGACGGATTCCAAACGAATTACAAAAGCACTTGCAGGGGGCGGTATTAACGGTATGCCATCTGATTCAATTAAAACTTGACGATGGGCGCGTCTTTGGATCGACCTCGCTCGATGTTGATCTTACCTATCAGGGCATCTCCTATAAAGCCTCAAGCGGTGCCGACACGAGTATTTTATCCGCCGACAATTCACTCTCCGTGGATAATGCCGAATTTACCACGCTCTTTTCAGAGCTTAGCGGGACGCTCAGCTATAAAGAGGTGGTGGCAGGCGCGCTCGATAATGCTACGTGGACGCTCTATTTGGTTAATTATATGAACTTAGATGAGGGGCATATTGTTTTAGACGCAGGCGATGTGGGGGATATTCGGTTTAAAGCGAATCAATCCTATGACGTGGAGCTCGTATCCTATGCGATGCGCCTCCGAGAGCCGATCGGCACGAAAGACAGTCTCACTTGTAGAGCCATTTTTGGGAGCGATCCCAATACGCAATATGGCTGTGGTGTGAATGCGGAAGCACTATGGGTGAAAGGGAGCGTCAATCGTATCTCAACAGAAGAGCCGACGCGCGTCTTTGGAGATGCCTCAATTCCGATTAAATCGGAGATGATGGTGGCGCGCCTCTATTTCACTAAAGGGAGTAATGCGAGCAATAAACTCTATCAGATTGAAGAGTACGATCCGTTAACCGGTACGATCGTATTGCTCGAGCCGACGGCATTTCCCATTGAGGCCGGAGATCAGTTTATGATCCGCCGAGATTGCGATAAAACGCTCCGCTCCTGCCAATACTTTAAGAATGTACTCAATTATAAAGGTGAGCCCTTTATTCCGGTGGCCGATGGGATCGAAGGCATGACACCAAACGCGCAAGATAGTGGCGGTGAGGCGATTGCTCAAATTGTGAATGTTGTGGCGATTACCACCTTCAATAAAGTGCCGATTGATGGGAAGTGGTATGGACTCAATAATAGTGATAACGGCAACCTCATTCGCAGAACGCAACGGGGCAGTGTCATCGATCCTAAGGTGCAAAACGATTGGCGCAAGGTTAAAAATATTCGATATCAGGGTATTCCGTACAATTATGAAAATGGGGTGTGGGTAAAAGCATATGAAAAATAAGCAGGCAATGATTCAAAAAGCGCGGTCATTAATCGGCGTGAAATGGCGACACCGCGGGAGAAAGGATTGGGCGGTGGATTGCATCGGTTTACTTGTTTTATCCTTTAAGGCAGGGGGCTACACCCTCAACGATCGCACCAATTACAGCCGTGACCCATGGAATGAACAGCTCTATCACGAATTGGCGTTTCACTTTGGTGAGGGATTGCCACCCGATGAGATGCAAGAGGGCGATATCGCACTAATGAAGTGGGATAGCCAAAACGAACCGAGCCATGTCGGCATTATTACCAACCCCCCAAGCGGTGGTTTTTCTTTGATTCATAGTTATAGTGAGATTAGCGTGACCGAGCACCGGATTGATGATGAATGGCGCGAACGCATCACCACTATTTTTCGTCCAGATTGGAATTAAGCCATGGCATTTATTGGGAATATATTTGGGTTTCATAAAACGGGGCGCATCGAAGCGCAAAGACTCGGTGAAATCTCAGAGCAAACGGCAAAAGAAGGTGAGGCGCGTCCGATTATCTGGGGGAGTGCAAGACCCATCAAAGGCAACATCATTTTTATGTCAAAACCGATTAAAGAGATGGTGAAAACCTATGTGGGTTCCGGCGGTAAAGGTGGGAAGAAGAAACAATATCAAGATGTTGAACATGTCTATCGCTACTATGCGATCCGGGTATGTGAAGGACCCATTACAGGGTTTCGCAGAATCTGGCGCAATAACAAACTTGTCTATGAAGCACGGAAGGGAAGTTCGTGGGGACAAAATAATAACGCTGCTTTTCTCAAGATCGCGAAGCTCTATACCGGCGGTTGGGATCAGATGCCCGATCCATCCATTGAATCCTTTAAGGGCGTGGGT
>JAAZCI010000254.1 GCA_012513365.1 Lysobacteraceae bacterium | reverse complement strand
GTCTTTGTTACCCATTAGTTATTTTGAGCGCGCTCGTCCTCTTGCAAAGTCATAATTTTCGGCTTGTTTTAGATCAATTTTTACATTTTTTAACCACCCAAATGCCTCCGATGAAACGAGTTTCTGAACACGATACCATTCAAACCATGAACGAGCTCGGTGCCGCCCGCACCCCGTTTCTCTTTATTATTGCCTACGACAAATCGAGTAATTATGTGATTCCGCTCAAAGATGTCGATCCTGAAAAAATCCGCTATACTATTAACGGGTTAAGTAATGTAAACTCACCCAATCAAGATAAGCAAAATCCTGCTGAAGCCCCGCTTCATTGGACGCGATATCCGCTCTCTTTTGAGCAATATGAAGCACAATTTAATCCGCTGATGCATGCACTCAAATCGGGCGAGATTCATCTGGCAAATTTAACCTTTCAAACGGAGGTGGCGTGTAATTTATCCCTAAAAACGATCTATGAGCGACCGCAGGCAAAATATCGGCTTTGGGTGAACGATCCGGATCATGAATTCGAGTGTGTTTGTTTTTCGCCGGAAACCTTCGTCAAAATTGATGGAAAAACCGGTTCAATCTCTAGCTTTCCGATGAAGGGCACCATTGATGCAACGCTTGAAAATGCAGAAAAACAGCTCCTTGATAATCCGAAAGCGCAAAAAGAGCATGAAACAATCGTCGCGGAAACCCAAAAAGATCTTGCCCTAGTATCGAGCGATATTGATGTGGCGCGCTACCGATTTATCGATCGAGTTGAGACCCATAATGGACCGATTTTACAATCAAGCTCAGAAATTTCTGGGAAACTTCCTAAAAATTTCCACGCCGAGATTGGCACGCTCCTTTCTGCATTACTGCCCGCAGGCTCAATCACCGGCGCCCCACGAGCACGCGCAACGGAGATCATTAACGCAATTGAGCGCTATGATCGCGGATTTTACTCCGGCATTGCCGGCCTCTTTGATGGAGAAAATATTGAGAGTTTTGTGCTCATTCGTTTTCTCGAAAAGATCAAAGATAAACTATACTTTAAGAGTGGCGGCGGCATAACCGCTGACAGCCAACCATTCACCGAATACGAAGAGATGAAACAGAAGATTTATGTTCCAATTTATTGAAACCATTAAAATAGATAAAGGCCAAATTTATCGAATTGCCTACCATCAGGCGCGTTTCGAGGCGACGCGTGATGCCTTTTTTCAAAATGAAATTATGCCATCGATCGACCTTGAATCTCGCATCGTGCCACCGGATAACGAGAACTGTTATCGCTGTCGCATCACCTATGGTAAGTTTATCGATAAAATTGAGTACTTCCCCTACGAGCCAAAACCGATCGAAACGCTTAAAGTAATCGAAGCGGACGAGCTCTTTTATTACTATAAATTTGCCGATCGCGCGAAGATTGATGCGTTAACGGAACAAAAAGGCACTGCGGACGACATTCTCATGGTGCGTAATGGCCTCTTTACCGACACCTCAATCGCAAACGTCGCATTTTTAAAAGATGATGTATGGCATACGCCCCAATTCCCTCTTCTTGCGGGAACTCAGCGTGAAGAACTGCTCCATCTGCAAAAAGTGGTGATTAAAAAAGTCGCGCTCAAAGATCTCTTTAAGTACTCCCATATCGCGATTTTTAACGCGATGATCGAATTTGGCGATCTTATTTTGCCGATTAATAAAGAGACGATTATTCTTCCTGAAGAAAACTAGAGTTTCTCGTTTACATCTTTAAATCAAAACGGACAAACGCAAAAATGCCCACGGATACAGAGAGATATCGGTGGGCATTTTTATGGATGCTTTAATAGGATTTTTAATACGTTTTTTTGCGTTCACCTTAAAAGACAACGGTGTGATTACCATGAACCAGCACTCGATCTTCAAGGTGATAACGTAAACCGCGCGCAAGCACCACCTTTTCAATATCACGCCCTAAACGCACCATATCGGTCACGGTATCGGCGTGGGTAATGCGAGCGACGTCTTGCTCAATAATAGGCCCAGCATCGAGATCTTCGGTAACGTAGTGGCATGTCGCCCCAATCAATTTTACCCCACGTTTTGCTGCCTGATGATAGGGTTTTGCGCCCACAAACGAGGGTAGGAAACTGTGGTGAATGTTGATGATTTTATGTTTATATTTTTGGCAAAGCTCCGGCGGAATAATCTGCATATAGCGCGCG
>JAAZCI010000253.1 GCA_012513365.1 Lysobacteraceae bacterium | reverse complement strand
GGTAATGGCCACATACGGATGAACCCAAGTGCCTTGCAGCTGTGGATTTCCGCCCTTAACTACTTGAACCAATTCCGATATGGGATTTCCCACATCGCTTTCAAGCTCCGTTAAAAACTCTTTTGTTGAATCTAGTCGTAAATAATCGGCTATCAACTTACCGCTAGCCTTACAAAGCGCCGTAGCATTGACATAGCCATCATTAATCCGCTGATCAATCTCAATTTGATTCACTTCTCTTGCTAAATATTCATAACCTTGTTTATTCATGATATAATCGCCTTGTATTTTTGTTAATAAAAAACCCCTGACCAGCCCATCTGGAAAGGGGGTTATTTTTGCGAGTAGCTATCTCACAAAGAGCACGTGATAGCGTCTAACGTATCGCGCTATCTATGTTTTGAACCTGTCGGAAATCCCGACAAGTTGGAATTAATTTGAGTTGTTGCATTTTTTGCACTAACTGAAAGCCCTAAACCAGCAGGTTGCTCTCCATTTGGTTTAGGACTTTTTATTGCAATCTATTTTCATAAACCGAAACATCAAAGGAACAGCGCCAGTGTTTGGTCGTTCCGTCTCGGGTAGTGCGTGGGACGGTTTCAATACGGCCAATATATTCCAATGCACTTCGCATCGCGTTTACGGTTTCATGCGCGCGGTTATATTCTGTGTCGTAAACATCGATTTGATACAACACATCATCGGTTGAGGCTTTATTGCTATTGACGCAATTGAGTGGCCGACCGCTGATAACCTGATAAACGGCATAGGGAAAGGCTACGCCTTCCGGGGCTTCGCCGTGCGGATAAAGTCGGATATGCCCTCGACTGCTGAGTAACGACTGGCACGTTTTATCATCTCTAATGCATTTAAACAGACTCATTTCGATACCTTTTTTAATGATCGATCCAATGATCTTTTATAATTCTCAATGAAAATCCTAATCGCCTCTTGTGAGCCATTCTTCAGTGCCGGTCGGATAAAGGGACGCGCCGGTGTCGTTGCTGTTCCAAATTCAATAAAGCGCCAATAATAGGTGTCACCCCCTTTATTGGAGGCGTTGGAATCTCTGGATTTTGCCCCACCTCGAATCCCGACATTAAACTGTAGATCGCCCGTTTTACGTGACTCTCTCCCGTTCCACCGTGTCGAAACGTTTTCAGCGATCTTTTCAGGCGTATTGGGATCGTCCACACGCGCTGCGCCCTCTTTCACTTTATCCCGAATGTAGTTCGCTGCTTTGCGTAGCCCAAACTTTACCCCGCGCTCACTTTCACCTGCAGCCATGTCGGTGGCTGTTGCTTTAATGGCATCGATCTTCTGTTGAATCGCGTCGAGCCCTTCCATTTTAAATTCAGTTTTAAGCATAATTCTCAACTCCACTTTGACAAAAGAGTGTTAACCATTCAAGACCGCTTCGATCATCGGGAAGCACACCCTTAATCTCATAGGTTTTCCCTCGAAAAACGACGCGCATCGTATTATCAATTTGAGAGTTATAGCGGATCGTAATTCGGACATCATATTGATATTGACTGGCTTGCGCTGCGATAAATTCCCGCGCACTCACCGGATTAACGCCAGCGGATACGCGCTCAAAGGCTAAAACCCAGCGATGGCTGATTGATCCATTATTGGGGTCTTGAACCTCTTTTTGTTGCCAGATGTCGATCTTGTGCCGTAGATTCCCGGCTCGTAATGTGCTCATTTATTTCACCGTTGGAACGCGTAAAGGATAGAGAATGGCGGTGACAAAATGAGGGAGATAGCCATGCTCATAATCTCCATCAGGATCACCGTCACGATTGCGATACATAAGCCCAACATAGGCAAGCGTCGCCTGTTTTGCTTGAAGTGGAGCATTCTCTTGCGTTAAATCATCTCGTTTCAAATACTCGGAAATGGCAGCACTAGCGGACTTGATATAGATTTCTAAAATCATATCGTCCTCGTTATGATCGATATAACACTGATTTTTAGCCTGCTCTAAGG
>JAAZCI010000252.1 GCA_012513365.1 Lysobacteraceae bacterium | reverse complement strand
CGAGGAGGCGTTGTGCGAAAATTAGACCAACTACATGCACGCATTATTCACCACACATTAGGGGGCGGACGATGATTTATGAATACCCTTTAAGTGAAGGTGCACGCCGTCTGCTTCGCATTGAAATGCTCGTTGATCAGGCGCGTAACTGCATTGAACTTGATTCCCCTTACGCAACGCTTGCTGCGATTCGTACACTCCTTGATACCGTTGGATTAGTGACTAAAAACGATCTTAAAGTGAGCATTTTGCGGGTGCTCGATGAGTTTTCATTCAATGAGAATCTCACCGATGAGGTAAAAGAGCACGCTAAAACGCTTAAAACCGAGCTGACGATGCAGTCGGTGCGCGCCTACGATGAGATCAAAGAAAATGCCTTTTTAAATATTTTACGCCAGCGGATCCATATTCCTGGCGGCACTTGTGGCTTTGATGTCCCCCTTTTACACAATTGGCTCGAAAGACCACATGAAGTGCGTAAAGATCACTTTTATCGTTGGTTTTCAGCGCTCGATAAGATGGTGGGAACGATCGAATTTACCCTACAGACCATCCGCAGTTTAAAGCGTGAAGAGCATTGCCAGTTTAAACGTGGATTTTATTACAGCAGCATTAAATGGGATGCGGCGCTGGTGCGGTTAGAGATCGATGATCCCAATATCTATCCTGAATTTAGTGGAAACCGGCATCAGCTGAGTGTGAGGCTGTTTCACCAAGAATTTCCTTGGGAGCGTGCGACACAAATCCCCGATGATTGCCAATATGTTGTAGAGATTTGTGGCGAATAAGAGAAAATTTGCCCTAATTGTGATTGAATAACGCTCGAATATTGATGGAAAAAGCGATTAAAAAACTGATCTAGGTCAGTTTTACAGAGTAAACCCCGCTCGAAACAGTGGATTGTTTTTGATAAAAACGGATAATTTTTTAACATTCTCATCGATTAGAGAATTAGGAGAGACTATGAATTTTGAAGGAAAAGTTGCTTTAGTAACTGGGGCAACCCGTGGGATTGGTAAGGCGATTGCCGAGAGTTTAGCCGGCGCGGGCGCGTTTGTGTATGGTACGGCCACCTCTGAAAATGGTGCCAATACCATCTCTGACTATTTAGGCGATAAAGGCCGTGGTTTAGTGCTTGATGTTACCGATAATGAGAATATTGAAGCGGTATTAAAAACGATCGCCGATGAAAAAGGTGCACCGCTTATTGTGGTCAATAACGCCGGAATCACCAAAGATCAGCTCTTAATGCGCATGAAAGATTCGGACTGGATGGATGTTATCCAAACCAATCTAACGAGCGTCTATACCATCTCAAAAGCAGTGATGCGTCCGATGATGAAAGCACGTTTTGGCCGTATTATTAACATTAGCTCTGTGGTGGGAATTACCGGTAATGCGGGGCAAACCAACTACGCAGCCGCGAAAGCCGGTGTGCTCGGTTTTACTAAATCGATGGCAAAAGAGGTGGGTTCGCGCGGGATTACAGTGAACGCTGTAGCGCCGGGTTTTATCGATACCGATATGACTAAAGATCTACCAGAATCAGTGAAAGAGGCACTGCTAGCGAACATTCCCCTTGCACGCTTAGGAGCCCCTGAAGAGATCGCCAATGCGGTCACATTTTTAGCCTCTGAAGGTGCGGGATATATCACCGGCGAAACGATCAATGTCAATGGCGGCATGCTGATGGATTGATTAATCGAAATATTCGGATTATAATCATACTCCAAGAAATAAGTTTGGACT
>JAAZCI010000251.1 GCA_012513365.1 Lysobacteraceae bacterium | reverse complement strand
GCGCATGACACAGGCCTTTACTGGGAATGTGATTATCAATCAAATTATTAATGGCGAGGTGAGTGAGTATCTCCAACGCTATCGCAGTGAGGCGCTCTACCCAGTAAAACTCGTCGAACGCATGCGGTTTAATCCCAATCTTACGGCGTCTTGGTTTGGCGCGCTAACGGAGATTATTAACCTTATTACCATGCTTTCGATCCTTTTAACAGGAGCGGCGCTGATTCGCGAACGGGAGCGAGGAACAGTGGAGCATCTTCTGGTGATGCCGCTCACGCCCTTTGAGATTATGCTCTCTAAAATTTGGTCGATGGGGCTTGTGGTCTTAATCGCGTCAACCTTATCGCTCACCTTTGTGGTGCAAGGCGCGCTCAAGGTGCCGGTCGAAGGCTCGGTGCTGCTTTTTGTCTGTGGCGCAGCGCTTCATCTTTTTGCCACCACTTCCATGGGGATTTATCTTGCGACGCTTGCGCGCAATATGCCGCAATTTGGGATGCTGATGCTACTCGTCTTAATTCCGCTACAGATGTTATCGGGTGGGATGACCGCGCGGGAAAGTATGCCGGAATTGATTCAAACTGTGATGCTTGCAGCACCCACAACTCACTTTATTGAACTTGGAAAAGCGATTTTATTCCGCGGCGCCGGCTTTGAGATTGTGTGGCCCTCGTTCTTCTATCTGCTTATTATCGGCTCGTGTTTCTTCTTCTTTGCCCATCAACGCTTCCGTTCGACGATTAGCCAGATGGCATAAAGAGAAATCAGATAAAGTCATACAATCGAAACGTAAGACAGCAAAAAGCCTGAATCACCGCGATATCAATTAATAATATCCGAGATGATTCAGGCTTTTTTATACCTTAAACTGAATGGATTATGCCCAGTGAATGTGCGTCACCTTTTCCGCAAGATCCACGAGCGACCACTCATCACGATAATCATCGGGATCCCACTCATCATTAAAACTGCCATCTTCTTCAGAGAGCGGGATGCCTTGGTTAACGAGCACTGTTTCATTCGCTTCCTGCCATTTACGCATGAGCGAGCCATCTTGGTGATATTCAAATAAGAGTTCACCGCTTAACAGGTGACTCTTAATCATAAAGAGATCCCCTTTTGCCGAGAGTTTTGAGAGCGCCGCTTCAAGCTCGCCATCAAAAAACTTCTGCTCAAGAAGGTGTGGATCGATTAAAAAGTAGTGCCATTCGCCATAATGCCCGAGGATCATCGGTTTAAATTCCAAGAATCCAAATGGAACGCAATCCCCTTGCACGAAATGAAATTCTTTACCATTAAAGTGCTCGCGCGCCCAATCAAACAGCGCATAACTACAGTCACTCTTTAAAAAAATTGCACCGATATCCATATTATTTGCCCTCGTAATGTTAACGAACTTTATTGTTATAGTCGCAGTGTGACATAGTTTTATGACGCAAATGTTACAGAGAGCAAGATTTAGGATAACAATCAATTTAAATGTTAAGTTTTGTAAGAGAACAAAGAAAAAACCTCCAGAATTGCTTGATTAACATTAGATAAAACAAGACTCTGGAGGTTTACAATATTTAAACAAACTCAAGTTTTGTATAAAAAACTATACGGAATAATGCTCAATTAAGGGCGCGATATTGAGGTTCGTTTCACGAAACTCAGCGCCATGCTTGACCTCACCTAAGCACGGAATATCAGTAAGCTCGCGGATCGACTCCATATAATCTTGGATATAACAATCATCGCCGTCGTGAATGTGATTACCAACCCAGCCTAAAATCGGTAGCCCTGCTTGTTTCACTGCTTCAAAGGTCAGTAGTGCATGATTAATGCAACCAAGTTTCAAACCGACTACAACCACCACCGGAAAACGGTTTTTAATCACCCAATCGGCAAAGGTGCCTTCCTCATTGAGCGGCGTAAACCAACCTCCCGCGCCTTCCACTAAAAGATAGTGAGATTTCGTTAAAAGGTGCTCCGCCCCTTGCGTCATCACTTTAAATTCGATCGGGCGATTTTCCGCACGACTTAAGAGATGTGGTGCCGTTGCAATCTCAAAAAAGTAAGGGTTCACTTCATCGTACGTAAGCGCTACATCCGAGTTTGAGGCCTTTAAATGGGCTACGGCATCGGGGTTTTTAAAGCCCATCTCTGTGGCTTCCGCGCCCGATGCGATCGGTTTATAGCCTACCGTTTGGTACTGGTGCGCATTGAGCGTTTGTAAAATTAATGAGGAGACGTAGGTTTTCCCCACTTCCGTATCGGTTCCGGTAATAAACCAGGCATTATTCATGTCGAATCACTCCTAATACAAGGTGATAAGTTAATGGAAATTTGCCATCTTTTTTAGGATACGCCTCCGATAAGGTTTTGAGGACACTGCGCCCCATTAAACCTTGTCGGCGTTCGGGTAAAGTGGTTGCTCCAATGTTTTGTAAGCTGCGTAAAACCGAAATACAATCATCAAAATAGAGCGTTTCCGTAAAGGGAATTAACTCATAAGAGAGCCCTGATAGCGCCTCATGTACAGCATCCGTTTTAAGAAAATCGAGGGTGTGTTTTCGATCATCGACCGCGCGCCACGCCTCATCAAGCTCAAATAGTGAATGATCCACAATGGTGGTAAAAAAAGCATAACCGCGCTTTTTCACCACGCGCGTTAATTCCCGCGCTGCCACATCTAAATGATGACACCACTGCACCGCAAGATTGCTCACGGAAAAACAGAACGATTCATCCTCAAAGGGAAGCGCTTCGATATCGCCTTTAATATAATGATCGGCCACATTTTTCATCCGCGCCGTCTCAAGCATCTCATCAGATAGATCGAGCGCCGTCACGGTTTGATAGTTCGCTTTAAGCTCATGACTTAAAAACCCCGTACCGCAACCGGCATCTAAAATATGGTGATTGTGCGGGGAAAACATCATCTTTTCAACGAGCGCATCGATTAAGACTCTCCCCACGCGCTGTTGTAATTCAGAGGCTGAATCATACCGCGTCGCTGCTCGGCCAAACGCCATGGCAACGCTTGATTTATCCACGATAGACATTCGCAAACGTCTCCAGAAGTTGTGCAATATCGGACTCGGTGTGAGCCGCCGTTAACGTAATGCGTAAACGCGCGCTATTGGGTGGCACTGTGGGCGGGCGGATCGCGGTAAT
>JAAZCI010000250.1 GCA_012513365.1 Lysobacteraceae bacterium | reverse complement strand
GAAGGGGATGTGGCAACGCTCTATGTGGCGGGTGAGGCCTTTGCGGTAAGCGCAGATCTTACGCCATTATTAGCGCTCTTAACCCGTCATCGTTTCTACTCTCCCGGTCAGCTGCGTCCTTATCTTAAAGAGACTGAAGCCAGCGCGCTACTTGTTCAGCTTCTAAATGAGGGCTATCTCGTTTATGAAGGGCTTGACGATGAGTACGATGAGTATGACGACGAAGAGTATGATGAAGACGATTTTGATGGGGATGATGAGGAGTAACCGATGCTAAGACATGATCGATACCGAATGATGGTCGCGCTTGGATTGTTGCTGATTGCGTGGGTCTTTATCGGCGCTGTGTCAGCGAAGCCTAAATTGATTGAATTGCCGGACTTTGTCGAGTATCAATTTAAAATGCACCCTGAATCGAATCTCCCGATGGCGAAAATGCAAGCCGGCGAAGCTGCGCTCAATGTGGAGCTTGCGCTCACCTCACGTTCGCAGATGAATGGTTTAATGCACCGCTATATCTTGCCCCAAAATGCCGGCATGCTCTTTGTCTTTGCGAAAGAAGCGCCTCGCAGTTTTTGGATGAAAAATACGAAAATTCCGGGCGATATTATCTATATTGATGGAACGGGCGTGGTGGTTGATATCGTCAAAGCGGTGCCCTGTATCGCCGATCCTTGCCCAAGTTATCCCTCTAAAGCGCCGGCGCAATATGTGCTTGAGCTTGGGAAAAATGAGAGCGATCGTTTAGGGATCGAGATTGGATATCAATTTGGGCTATCAAATTAATTTTGCGCAGGATTAGCCATAGCCAAACGCGAAAAACTATACTATAATGGCGGACTTAAATGCTGTCATCGCCATTGGCACTTTTAATTTTTGGAGTTTAAAAAAACAATGTTAACAACAGACAAAAAAGCTGAAATTATTGCTGAATTTGCCCGCGCTGAAGGCGACACTGGTTCACCTGAAGTACAAGTTGCACTTTTAACCAATAACATTAACGATTTAAGAGCACACTTTGACGAGCATAAGAAAGATCATCATTCTCGCCAAGGTATGTTAAGAATGGTTAACAAACGTCGTAAATTACTTGATTACTTAAAATCAAAAGATTTAGGTCGTTATCAAGCTTTAATCGAGCGTCTCTCATTACGTCGTTAATTTTAACGTTCGCGTGATGATACGAAGCTTTTGTAATAACGTTTATCAAGATTCCTTCTGTGGAATGGGTAGAGGTTATTGCTAAAATTTAAGAAACCCTCTCCGCTTTGGTGAGGGTTTTTTCTTAAAATCATTTTAAGTACGTAGAAGCGATTAAACGGGGCACTGCTTAAGGGCTCACTTTAACTAGTCTTTAAGCAGTTCCCTAATCTAAAGATGATTTGCTTCTATGTATCCTTTAATTTACAAGTTATTAAAGAGGTATCTATGAAACTTGAAGCAATTAAACAAGAGTTTGAATTAGCCGGTCGTACCGTTACGATCGAAACCCGTGAAATCGGCCGTCAAGCGACGAGCGCAGTGATGGTGGATATTGAAGGTACAACAGTATTTGTTACCTGTGTGGCGTCAAAATCATCTGATCCAAGCCGTGATTTCTTCCCATTAACGGTTGATTATCAAGAGCGTACCTATGCTGCGGGTAAAATCCCGGGTGGTTTCTTCCGCCGTGAAGGCCGTCCTTCTGAGCATGAGATCTTAGTATCACGCTTAATTGACCGTCCTGTACGTCCACTTTTTGACGAAGCGTTCACCAACGAAGTGCAAATCATTGCAACCGTAATGTCCGTTAACCCTGAAATTGCAACGGACATTGTTGCGCTAATTGGTGCATCAGCTGCGGTTTCAACCGCGGGTCTTCCATTTAATGGCCCAATCGGTGCGGTGCGCGTTGGCTATCAAAATGGCGAATACGTTGTAAACCCAACGCTTTCAGAGCTCAAAACTTCAGATCTTGATCTTGTAGTCGCGGGAACAGAAAGCGCGGTATTAATGGTTGAATCAGAAGCAAACCTTCTTTCTGAAGAAGTGATGCTTGGTGCGGTGATGCACGGTCACGAAGCGATGCAAGTGATCATCAACAACATTAAAGAATTAGCGGGTAAAGTGAATGCGGATGTATTCCCATTTGAAAAACCTGAAAAAAACCAAGCGCTCGTTGACGCGGTTGAAAAAGAAGCGCGTGCAGGCTTAGAAGCGGCATTCAAACTTCAAGTAAAACAAGAGCGTTCCGATGCGATCTCAGCGGTTCAAGCGAAAGCGGTCGAAGCGCTAGTAACCGATGCAGACGACAGCTTCACTGAAAGTGAGGTTGTGCGTGAAGTAAGCCGTATTAGCTCAGATGTAGTTCGTGGATCAATCTTACGTGGCGAGCCGCGTATTGATGGTCGTGACACCAAAACCGTTCGTCCGATCGAAGTGAAAGTTGGGGTATTACCTCGCACTCACGGTTCAGCACTCTTCACTCGTTGTGAAACTCAAGCGATTGTAGTGGCAACTTTAGGAACAGAGCGTGATGCACAAATCATCGACGCACTTGAAGGTGAATATAAAGAAAACTTTATGCTTCACTACAACTTCCCTCCATATTCAGTTGGAGAAACCGGTCGCGTAGGTTCACCAAAACGTCGTGAAATTGGTCACGGTCGTCTTGCAAAACGTGGGGTTCACGCAGTACTTCCTAACATGGAAGAGTATCCATACACGATCCGCGTTGTATCAGAAATCACTGAATCAAACGGTTCAAGCTCAATGGCGT
>JAAZCI010000249.1 GCA_012513365.1 Lysobacteraceae bacterium | reverse complement strand
TGAGTAACCAATGCCACAGCCTCATCCTTGAACTCCGCGGAATAGCGGGTATACTTTCTTTTTTTATTCATAATAACTCCAATAATCAATAGGATATATTATCCTCTATTAGAGTGTCCACCTTCATTAGACCAGAACATATTACTTATCAGCCTGTTGAGGGGTTTACTGCTTCAGACTTGGGGTATCAAAATAGTAATCGACATCCATTGATAATGCCTATTAAAGAGAAATCGGTGACCGATCAATTTTTGAATCGGTTTGATCAATTTTGGCAAGACACCGCTCGAAGTGAAGAGGTTACCGAGACAATTTGTGAATATATTGAGTCGGTTTATGAGGAGAATGCCCCTGAACGAATCTACTTTATTATTCTCTATAATATTTTTTATGAATATCTAAAAGATCTTGATGAAGGCTTTATGCCTAATGAGAAAACAGGCTTTCAAGAAACGTTGATTTGGGACAAACTCTTTGACTTTCAAAAAGATGCAGTAAAGAGCATTATTAATAAACTCGATACCTACAATGGCTGTATTTTAGCGGATAGCGTGGGATTAGGGAAAACCTTCACGGCGCTTGCGGTCATTAAATATTATGAGTTGCGCAACAAAAATGTACTTGTCTTATGCACTAAGCGACTCGCTGCAAACTGGCAAGAGTTTAACCAAAACCTAAAGACTAATATCTTCTTTCAAGATCGGTTCAATTATACGGTGCTTGCGCATACGGATTTAGACCGCACTACTGGGGAATCATTTGGAATTCCGCTCGATCGTATTAATTGGGGGAATTATGATCTTGTGGTGATCGATGAGTCGCATAACTTCCGTAATAATGAGCTCAATAAAGATCGTGAAACACGTTATCACAAACTGATGCGTAAAGTGATTAAAGAGGGCGTTGAGACAAAAGTATTAATGCTTTCGGCGACGCCGGTTAATAATCGCTTTCTTGATCTTCGTAACCAATTAGCGCTGGCCTATGAGGGTAAATCTGAGGTATTACGCAAAAAACTTAATCTTGAAAAAGGGATTGAGAGCATTTTCAGTCAGGCGCAAGGGGCGTTTAATCGTTGGAGTGAGCTACCCGTACACGAGCGTACAGCAGATACCATTCAAGCACTGTTAGATAATGAGTTTTTTGTGTTACTTGATAGTGTAACCATCGCGCGCTCTAGAAAACAGATTCAGAAATATTATGATATCTCTGCAATCGGTCCTTTTCCAAAGCGTCGTAAACCGCTCTCGTTTCGTTCACCCATTACCACAGAGAAATCTTGGCTTAATTTTACTGAAATTTTTGAGATATTAAGATCACTGCAACTCTCGGTTTATCAGCCCCTTAAATTTGTCTATCCCAGCCGTATGAAAAAATATGAAGAGCTATTTGATAGCACGGACGAAGGTAAAGGGAGATTTAAACAGGTAGATCGAGAAAAGGCGCTCGTAGGGTTAATGACCACTAACCTCTTAAAACGATTAGAGAGCTCCGTACACTCTTTTAGATTGACATTGGAATCACTTGAGAAAAAGCATAGCTCCGTGCTTGAAACCATCGAGCGTTTTAAATTCTCATTTATGGATAAGGTTAAGAGTCATGTCAGCATTGCAGGGGCTAGTTTTAACGATATCGAGGATGATGAGATTCTTCCTGAGAATGATTTAGGCATTACCGTAGGGAAAGATAATCAAATTAGCCTTGAGGATATGGATATCGATAGTTGGGAGCGCGAATTGCGAGGTGATCTGGAACAGATCCGCATATTGCTCTCATTTTTAAAAGAGGTACCACCGGCGAAAGATCAAAAATTGCAACATTTGATCACGCAGGTAAAAGAAAAAATCCAAAATCCAATTAATCCGGGAAATCGTAAAGTAATTATTTTTAGTGCCTTTGCCGATACAGCAGAATACCTTTATCAGCAATTAGCGCCGATTATTCATGCAGAATTTGGCCTGCATAGCGCCGTAATTACCGGGGGCAGTACGAAGCCTAAAACCACCTTAAAATTAGCGAAAAGAGCTCAATTAGGCTTGCAAGACGTATTGACGCTTTTTTCTCCGCTCTCTAAAGGGAAGGCGTTTATCTATCCAGACTTAGAGGCTGAGATTGATCTGGTCATTGCGACGGACTGTATTTCAGAAGGGCAAAACTTACAAGATTGTGATTACCTCATTAATTACGATATTCACTGGAATCCTGTGCGGATTATCCAGCGATTTGGGCGGATTGATCGAATTGGTTCGAAAAATGAAGAGATTCAGCTGGTGAATTATTGGCCTGATATCGATCTTGATGAATATATCAATTTGAAAGAGCGTGTCGAGGGGCGCATGGTCATTTCCGATATGGCAGCCACGGCGGATGATAACTTGCTGGGCAGTGATCAGCACGATGTTGGCTACCGTGAGGAGCAACTAAAGCGTATGCAAACCGAGGTGATCGACTTAGAAGATGTGAAAACGGGGGTCTCCATTACCGATTTAGGGCTGAATGAATATCGTATGGATCTGCATCATTTAATTGATAAATATGGCGAGCCTAAAAATGTTCCGTTAGGATTGCACGCGGTAATTCCGGCTCGAAATTCGCTAGGCTTAACCCCGGGCATTATCTTTGCGCTTAAAAATGTCAACACCCCCAATGATATGGATCGTAAAAATCGTATCCATCCCTATTACCTTGTCTATATCGGCAATGATGGCGAGCTGATATTAGATCAATTTAAGGTCAAAGAGATTTTCGATTTGTTACGGCTCTCTTGCAATGGAAACGATGCGCCCTTCACAGAGATCTGTAAGCAATTTAATCAAAAGACCCAAGATGGGCGAGATATGAGCCACTGTTCGGCGCTTTTAAGTAAGAGTATCCGTGACATGGTGGAGGTCAACGACGAAAAAGATATCGATAGCCTTTTTTCTATGGGGGAAACCACCGCGCTTGAAAATGATATCTCAGGACTCGATGACTTTGAGCTTTTAGCATTTATCGTGGTTGAAGAGGCAGGCTGACATGGCATTTTATCACTATCCCGAGTCGACATCTGTCAATCGGATTATCGCTAAAGAAAAAATCTACGAGCAGGCTAAAATTAGCAGTGAGATCAAGCAGCTCTTTGTCAATGAGATTAAAGAGATTCGTTGGCGCAATAAGCTGGCAGAAAATACCCTTAATCTCAAAGCAGATGACACGCTAAAAGAGATTCAGGTGCTTCAAATAACCTTAAAAGGCGAGCATTTCTCTCTTGAGTGTTTAAAAGCCATCGATAAAGCGATTCCTTCCCCAATTATTTTTGAGGTGCATTCTGTCGCGCAGATAGGTGTGTGGGCAACGCATAAAAAACTCAATCAGAAAGGCACCGGCATGCTTGTAGGTGATCACTATTTTAATAAAACGCTCCCTAAGGGCGAGGTTGAGCGAAAACCGCTTCCAACGTCGATCTCTTTAGCGGTGCTCTATAAAGGGATCTTTACTGCTTTAATGCCGGATGAGATTGTGGCTAAAGCCTCAAAAGCGGAGGGAGCTCCCACAATTGAGGCACTTTTAGCCCATGATGAGACGGCGCGTAAACTGTTAAGTGAGATTGAGCGCGTGGAAAAAAAGGTGATTCGGGAAAGGCAGTTTAATCGTAAAGTGGCGCTCAATCGCGAATTAAAATTGCTCAAAGAGCGCTATCACGCACTATTAAATTAATCTTTGAGTGCAAAATTATTTATACTGAAATATTTTATCAATTAATTGCGCAGGGTGATTGCTCCAAGCGGGCGTCGCGCTAAATATTAATATAGAGTTGGAGATTATATGAGTAAGTTAGATATGCAAAGTCCGAATTTGACGGATCTGAATATACAAAAAATGGGCGAGCTATTTCCCAATTGCATTACTGAAACCCGTGATGATAATGGTGAGATTCGCTACGCGATCGACTTTGATCTATTAAGACAAGAACTCTCCCACTCAATGATTGAAGGTCCCGTTGAGCGCTATCAGCTCGATTGGCCGGGAAAAAGGGAATCGCTTCTAGCGTCCAATGCACCCATCGCGAAAACACTCCGTCCTGCCCGTGATGAGAGTGTCAATTTTGATGAAACGGAAAATCTCTTTATCGAAGGGGATAATTTAGAGGCGTTAAAACTCTTACAAGAATCCTATCTGGGTAAAGTGAAAATGAT
This sequence comes from Lysobacteraceae bacterium, assembly GCA_012513365.1. Classification (GTDB taxonomy): domain Bacteria; phylum Pseudomonadota; class Gammaproteobacteria; order Cardiobacteriales; family Wohlfahrtiimonadaceae; genus CALZBJ01. The sequence goes on along the minus strand of JAAZCI010000249.1, from coordinate 188 downwards.
CTATATCGATCCGCCTTACAATACCGGTAATGATTTTGTTTATAACGATGATTTTGCAGAAGTGTTCTGGTCTAATGAAGGTGGACACTCTAATAGAGGATAATATATCCTATTGATTATTGGAGTTATTATGAATAAAAAAAGAAAGTATACCCGCTATTCCGCGGAGTTCAAGGATGAGGCTGTGG
>JAAZCI010000248.1 GCA_012513365.1 Lysobacteraceae bacterium | reverse complement strand
CCACGAAGCGCTTTTTTCATGTTATCCTCAAAATTTGGTTGAAATCTTTACAAAAAGATTCTTAATGTTAAGATAATTTTTTACCCCACGCAACTTTTCTATTTGAGTACAATATGGGGAGTGATTGGAGCAAATAAGGGACTTTATAATGCATGATGATTTTGTAGATCGATTACTCATTGATTGGTATCGACACTATGATGAAGCGGATTTAAAAGGCGCACGAATTACCGCTCGTTTGGTGCGTTTGGAATCGTTTTATTCAAAGCGGGTTGATCAAAATTTGGCCCATTTTGATATCACCATTGGGGAGTTTGATGTGCTCGCCGCGCTAAAACGCTCAAAAGAGGGCAGACTCACACCGGGCGCGCTATTGGTGGATACGCTAGTCTCTTCAGGCGGAATGACCAACCGAATTAATCGTCTTGAAAAGCGCGGATTTATCACTCGTAATCCAGATCCTGATGATCGTCGTGTGGTGCTTGTGGAGTTAACCGAAGCAGGAGAGGCAATGCTTAGGCAGGCAGCGCCAGCGCACTTTGCGGTTGAACGCTCCTTTTCCGAAACACTTACCGATGAAGAGCAAGATATTTTGATTCGTCTCCTTAAAAAACTGCTCCTAGCCGAAGAGGCGCGAAGTTAAGAAAACGATACTAAAAACCCCATCACGATCGATGGGGTTTGTTTTTTGTGAGGAAACATTAGATGTTTTTGAGATAAAGCCTACCAGAGGTCAGGAATGGCTGGTCGGCAAAGCGGGGCGGTGATTTACAGATAATTTCGCCATAATTATCCGTTAAACATTGCGCACCTTCATCATCACCATAACTACTTTCTGAGTCGCCTGTAATGCCTTTTAAGGTATCAATTAACTCTTTACTAAGGCCTGAGCCACCATTGTTATAGGGGCCAAGCGTGATGCCATCGCCGCCAATGGGGCCAGGAATAACGCCTACGTAATTGATGTTATTACTGCCGTGACTTTTTCCTGTTGTAAGGTCAAGATTTAAGATGCTGCCAAAGACTTCATCGCTTACGCAAGGGTCCTCTTCCTCATATCCAGGAACAGGGGATGAAAAATACTCTTTTTCAATAATGCCAAAAGTGGAGATCGAGAGCAGATTATTTTTCTCGTCGATGCGCGGATCAAAAATAATGCGTTCACCGCTTGCAGATCCATAGAGGTTTAAGGGAAGATACCAGCCATGTTGCCCGCTTGAGACATGGGTGACCACTTTGATATTATTGTTTTTCGTCACATTGTCGGTTAATAGAGCCATGCTTGAAGCGTGCTTAGATCGGTCAAACATAATTTTATTTTCGGTAAGATCGCTGTCGGTTAAATAAGTAAGATCGCCGCTGTCTTTAATGGCATAAATTGCGTGGAGCTTTTTCGATAAGGGGCCTCGATCATAGCGAATATCTGCCGCAAGTCCGGTGCCGAAATAGACCCACGTTGCGCCGTGATCGTTAATTAGTAGTGGACGAACTGAGAGTGCACTTTGCCCATAATCTTCAGGATTGGTGCGAAATAGAACGGTGATTCTCTCCGCGCTTAAATCATGATTGAAGTTTATTTTATAGAGCTGGCCAGAAAAATCACCGACATAGGCGGTTTTTAGTCGTTGGAAATGACTATTTGGGTCTTTTTCAACAATGATGGAGGGCGTTGAAGCACCACCACCGTTCTTACTTAAGATCACCTCACTAAGCAGTTTTCCGGTATAGCCGTCAATTAGATAGAGCGATGAAACATCGGTACCATAGCCATTTCCAAAGAGGGCGACAATTTGTCCAGCGGTTTGATCGGCCGTTTGATTGATGGGGGAGGCGCGATTAAAAAACTCAAAGCCTGAGTAGCTATAACCTAAATTTTTAAAGCCAGCGGTACGCTGACGCTCAGGCCCTTCATTCACAATCTCAAACAGAGGCGTTACTTGTCGGTCAGTAAAGGTTGAGAGAGTATTGCGCTCGATATTATATTTTTTAGCACCATAAAGACGATAGCCGACAACCGCTTTTCCACCGCCTCCCATGCCGGTCATGCCAACGCTTGTATAATAATCCTCTCCTACTTTGCCATCCGTAATATTGGTTTTACCATCCATAACAAATGAAGCCGGGTAACGTTTTCCCATGATCTCATCGGCGCGATAGGCTAAAAACCACGGAAAATAAGCGGTATCACGACGACCCGCGTAAAGCTTATTTTTAATGCCACGCTCTGCATTGATAAAATGAATCATGCCATCGTTTGATCCGGTAATAACAAGGTTTCTCGGCATATGCGTAGTTCGCTGGATGAGCATTTTTTTCATCTCATGTTGCATCACGGGGGATAGGGTTTGCCAATTGAGATAGGGTACATCTTTATTGAACATTTTTATTTCTGCATTGACGATATCGCCGATTCCACTAAGACGAGGCCGTAAACCTTGTTTAATATAGGTAAGTGAATAGGGTAGATACATGAGCCAATGCTTATGATGAATGGTGAAATTTTTGCTCGATTGGCTGAGTGCCCCAGCAGTCATCGGGTAATCGCCGTAACGAGGGTGAAGGGTACGGAATCGCCCTTGTAACGGACGGATTTTATCGTTGGTACTCCAGAGCACTTTCTTGTCGATGACATAGGATTTTTTACCATCGTCCTCAATAATGGTGTCAGCAATATAAGGGGTCACCGCGCGAATTTCACCGGTGCGTTGCATAAAATTAAAGGTTGTGTCGTAGCGGATCCCACCAATGCTTTCTGGCAATACCTTTCCCGATTTATCATATTCAAAATGGCTAAGATCAAGATTATTTCGGTCGGATACGGCAGAAGTGCTACTACCATTTTTTATAATATCGGCGAAGATGGTATCAAAAGAGGCGAGTAATTCAGCAGAACCTCCCTCTTTATCGGCAGATCCTAAATTGAGCCCACCGCTTGGCGCTGTTAAATTACGCAAAAATAACGAGGTAGGATCGACGGCTAAACTAATGGTATGGATATGGATCGGCATTGGGCGAGAATAGAGATCATCCCAGCGTTTTCCAGTATTATCAACGGTTTTTTCTTGGCCATTTTCATCCACTTTTTTAGCAAAACGAAGGTCAAGATTCCATAATGTTTTAGATAGATCGCTATCGACTCGGGTAAGCATGTGCGTATTGCTCATTGTGCCATCCTCGAGTACTACATTATTTCGATCATCATAGATTGTTGTAAAGAGCCCACCATGTGCACGAGTATCTTGCTCAAGTGGTGCGAAAATCACATTGGCTGTCGGTGCACCATCGGTCATCAAAATAATATGATTTTGTTGGCAACGATAACGAAGTGGCGTCGGAAGCGTATAAAAGGAGGGAGCGAGTGTTGTGTGAATATTGCCACCTGAGACCTTTTCAAGCAGGGAGGTACCGCGGAAATATTTCGCCGCCTCATAGATCGCAAAGCTAATGGGAGTATAATTGCCCTTAATCGCCTCTAAATTAAAGGCTTCATCAAGATTTTCATGAACCCTTTGCATCTCGTTTTCGGTGGCACCAGAAAAATCTGAAATTGGCACTTTAATGAGTTTAAATTCTTTAGGCTTTGTCGCTGTTCCCCGTCCGATTGCGTAATAAGGGGGATGGTCACCTAAGGTTGAAACGCCTAGATAGGTGGAGGTTTGGTATTTTTCAATGAGCTGTTTGGTGAGAGCATTTAGCATATCAATGCGTGGCACTCGAGCGCAACGCTCAATTGCCGGAGGCGCGGTTAATCCATCAATTTTCCCATCGTTTTGTTCGGCAAGATCGTCATCCCAAGGAATATATTTCGTTCCTTGCCAAGGCACATACTCACCATTTTCTTGGCGCTCTCGAATCCATGCGTAGGGAGTAAACGCCTTGTTGCACACAGGATTACCATGGCCATAAAAATGTTCAGGTACATATTGATCGATGGCATTCATCGAAAGTGAATCATCAAGTACTAACATGATATTAGGCTTTGGCTGAGCAGTTTTAAAGATCGGTTGTTGTGCAGGTATAAATGATTCTGCATATCCAATCTGGGAAACGATTAGTGTAGACAATATGGATAGCGAATATTTCATTATTCGTATAAATAGGCTCAGTCTTATCATATTTAAATACTCTCTTAACGATTAAGTGAACGTAATAATTTGTAAGAGAAGAATTATAATGTATACAAAAAAGAGATTAATTTATTTTACAAAAATTAACCTAAAAACCAGAGATATAGAAGAATAAGACACCTTAACTGGCATAGAAATCAAATAAGTAATTATTATTGATTACTTATTTGAGAGTTCTCTTTCGAGAGATGAAAATAACAGAATAGAAGTGTTAAGAAATGTAATGATTAATTGTATTTTTACAATGTAAACTGACGAGCATAAAAAAAGCCCATCGTTAGATCGGTTCGATGGGCGAGTCTCTCTATAGAATAGAAATTACTTATTTATTAATGGTTTAATCATCTCGGAAAATTGCTCGGGATTCTCTTCAGGAAGAAGATGGTGAACGTTCGCAATTTCACCAGAGCCTTTAATTAACTGCGGAGGATCGAGAGCACCTTGAAGTGCGGTTGAGGCAAGTTTAAAAATCGCGCGGGATTTCTCGCCCCAGAGAATGCCGATCTTTGCCGAAATGGTCTTAATCGTGTTCGGAGTAATTGGTGCGGGATTCTCTTGCGATAAGAGAAGCGGTAATGTATGGAGATTATCACCTTTAATCGCCTGCACGCGCGGGGATTGCGAATCAAGAGTGGATTCATTATCACTGCACGCTAGAGCGAACTGATTTGCTGCCTCAAGAAGATCGTCACTCCGAATCGCTTTTATGGAAGGCGCCATCATGCGAGTAATATCGCGAGTGAATGCCTTCATTCTATCGCGCGAGTTTTCTAGCCCGTAGCTCGGCACAATGCACTCATAAAGGAGAATGGCTTTGAAAAGATCGGGACGCTTGATTGCGGCAAGCAGCACTGCATGGCACGCATAGGACCACGCCACTACTTTAATTTTACTAAGTGAGAGCGCATCGCAAAAAGCAATGAGCTCATCGGCGTGAATGGCGGTATTAAATTCCTCTTTTGGCGTATTTTTATTCTCTTTGCCAAATCCTGCAAGTGAGTAGGCGAGAAGATGATGGGTGTTGTTAAACTCCTCGTCGTTGCAGAGCGTTTCCATCACTGGCTCCCACGTCTCTTTGGCGCCTAAAATGCCGTGCAAAAAGAGAAGCGGGGTGCCATCTGCGCTACCCATTTCAAGATAGGGTTTAATGGTGCCATTCATCAGTAGTTGAGCCATCTATGCTAAAAACTCCTTAAAGTCCGGGCGATTTAAGAGATTAACTAAACTGCCGGTCAATTGACGGAGTTCTTCCTCTTTAATCACATAGGGCGGCATGATGTAGACGAGTTTATTAAAGGGGCGTATCCAGACGCCATTTTCAACAAAGTAGGCCTGCATCTTTTCTTGGTTAATCGGGGTTTTAAGCTCGATCACGCCAATGGCGCCAAGGACGCGAACATCTTCAATATCCTCGTGGCCTTTTAATACGAAAAGCTCCTCTTTAAGTTGCGCTTCAATGCGGGAAACGTTCGATTCCCATGCGCCATTATCAAGCAGTGAGAGACTCGCTAAAGCAACCGAACACGCGAGAGGATTTCCCATAAAGGTTGGGCCGTGCATAAAGCATTTTGCCTCGCCATTACTGATGGTATCGGCGATGTGGCGCGTGGTGAGCGTTGCAGATAGAGTCATATATCCGCCGGTAATCGCTTTACCAACGCACATAATATCGGGGGCAATCTCGGCATGTTCGCAAGCAAAAAGTTTTCCGGTGCGGCCAAAGCCCGTTGCGATCTCATCGGCGATCATTAAGATACCAAAGTGGTCGCAAAGTTCCCGAATCGTTTTGAGATAATTGGGGTGATACATGCGCATTCCGCCCGCGCCTTGCACAATTGGTTCTACAATAATTGCGCTAATATCATCAGCATTATCTTCCACTAAAGTGAAGAGCTCATCTACCGCCGAATCATCCCACTCATCATCAAATCCAAGGGTAAAGGTTGGAGCAAATAGATGCTCAGGGAGATAGCCTTCATAAATACTATGCATGGAGTTTTTCGGATCACAGACCGACATCGCACCAAAGGTATCGCCGTGATAAGCGTGGGAAAGGCTCACGATTTTGTGGCGTTTTTCCCCTTTAGCGTGCCAATATTGAAAGGCCATTTTAAGCGCGACTTCAACCGCGACCGAACCCGAATCGGCAAGAAATACGCACTCAAGCGGATCAGGCGTCATCTCGACCAGTCGTTTACAAAGATCCACCGCTGGGCGATGGGTAATGCCACCAAACATTACATGGCTCATTTTATCGAGCTGATTTTTGATCGCCTCGTTTAATACGGGGTGATTGTAGCCGTGAAGCGCCGCCCACCAAGAGGACATTCCATCAATCAAGGTGCGACCATCTTCCAGATGAAGTGTCACACCGCTTGCCGAATCAACAGGATAGCAAGGGAGCGGCTCACTCATGGAGGTGTAAGGGTGCCAAATGTGGCGTGTATCAAAGGAGGTATCGATTTTAGTCATTCTTTCTATTTATCCTATTCTTCCATTGAATAAAGCAAACGAAAGTTTACATAGTACTACATTTTCATCTATCATGAGCTCTGATTTGTTGTAATAATAAAATGGAATAAACAATGACAAAAACAATAAAATGGACCGTTGAACAAGCGTTAGCACTTTTTAAGAAACCTCTATTTGAGCTGCTTTTCGAAGCGCAACAAGTGCATCGCGAACATTTCGATCCTACAAAAATTCAGGTCAGCCGTCTGCTTTCAATCAAGACTGGCCGCTGTTCGGAAGACTGTAAATATTGTTCTCAAAGTGTGCGTTATGACACCGATGTCGAAGCTGAGAAGCTGATGGAGGTCGAAAAGGTGATCGAAGCTGCGAAAGTGGCAAAAGAGGAGGGCGCATCGCGATTCTGTATGGGGGCTGCGTGGCGTAATCCTAAAGCGCGCGACATGCCGTATATTAAAAAAATGATTGCTGAAGTGAAAAACTTAGGCATGGAAACCTGTATGACGCTTGGTCATTTAACCAAAGAACAAGCGGACGATTTAGCCGATACAGGTCTTGATTATTACAACCACAACTTAGATACCTCGCCTGAATTTTACGGTGATATCGTCACCACTCACACCTATCAAAACCGTCTTGATACCTTGGATCACGTGCGCAATTCTGGCATGAAGATCTGTTCGGGCGGAATCATTGGCCTTGGTGAGGAACTCAAAGACCGTGCATCGCTTTTAGTGCAATTAGCGAACATGGATAAAGCGCCAGAAAGCGTGCCCATCAATCGTTTAATCCCGATTAAAGGAACGCCGCTTGGAGAGAATGATCCGGTGGATGATTTTGACTTTATTCGTACCATTGCGGTTGCGCGTATTATGATGCCTGAATCGATGGTACGCCTCTCAGCAGGCCGTGAAACGATGAGTCCTGAACTCCAAGCGCTCTGCTTTATGGCGGGGGCAAACTCAATTTTCTACGGGGCAAAATTGCTCACAAGTCCAAATGCCGATAAAGATGATGATAATGCACTTTTCGAGCGTTTAGATTTAACTGCAACTGATAACCCACGCATGCAGACAGTTCAATAGACCGCAATGCACTTTACACAACGTATGAAGGAGACGCTGGCCGAGCGATCGGCTAGCGATAGCTATCGTCAGCGCAAAATGACTAAAGCCACCGATCTTGGTCGAATGATCGAGATTAATAGTGCGCGTTATCTCAATTTTTCCTCCAATGATTACCTTGGCCTAAGTCAAGCGCCGGAGGTGGTTGAAGCGTGGAAAACGGGTGCCGATCGTTATGGTGTTGGTAGCGCAGGCTCGGGGCATATTACTGGTTACAATGAAGCGCTCGCGGAGCTTGAGAATAAGCTGGCCTCCTGGCTTGGCTATGATCGGGCAATTGTTTATCCATCGGGCTTTACCGCGAATCAAGCGGTGATTAAAGCCTTGATTGAAAAAGAGGATCGCATTGTTGCCGATCGATTAAGTCACGCCTCTTTAATGGAAGCGTCGATGATGGTGCCGGGGCGATTAACGCGCTTTCATCACAATGATCTCGATTCGTTACAAAAGCGGATGAATGCGCTTCCGGACGGATTTAATGGGGGCACCCTCGTCATTACCGAAGGCCTTTTTAGTATGGATGGTGATGAAGCGCCGCTCCGTGAGATTTTTGATGAAACGGCTCGTCATGATAATAGCTGGCTAATGGTCGATGATGCTCATGGCATCGGGGTCAATGGCGAAAAAGGGCGGGGCACTTGCGATAAGCATGGGATCAAACCCGATCTGTTAATTGTCACCTTTGGTAAAGCCTTTGGGTTAAGTGGTGCTGCGCTCCTTTGCTCGGATTTGGTGGCCGAGTATTTTACTCAAGTCTCTCGTCCGCTCATCTACAGTACCGCGATTCCGCCGGCGCAAGCCTATACGCTCCATGAGATTGTGAAACTCATTGAAGCAGGCGATGATCGCCGAGCGCAACTGCGTCAAAATATCGATCAGTTTAAGGCAGGGCTTATTAAAATGGGGATCGAGCCGATCTCCGATAGCGCCATTCAGCCGATTATTATTGGCGGAAATGACGAAAGCCTGCAGCTCGCAACAAAGCTACAAGAGCTGGGGATCTGGATTACCGCGATCCGCCCGCCCACAGTGCCACCCAATAGCGCGCGTTTACGCATTACGTTAACGGCGGCTCACACCGAGTCCGATATTGCACAACTTCTGGAGACGTTTGCGAATGTCTATCGTGGATAAAT
>JAAZCI010000247.1 GCA_012513365.1 Lysobacteraceae bacterium | reverse complement strand
CCCACCACTTTTGCTTCGATCTGTAAAGGTTCGTCAATATATGATTTGGTTTGTGCATTGGTTAACGTGATCGCATGCGCGCTGCCAAATGCTGAAATCGCGAATATGCCCGCTAAAACCTGAGTTAATTTCTTAGACTTCATCGTATTAAGTTTCTCTTGTATTCTGTAATGCATCGGGGTAATAAACGAAAGGGTTTGCATTGAAAATCAACACCCACCCTTAACGAATTAACTACTCATAATTTGCCTATTGCAATGATATCAAGCTTTATTTAAGAGTTGCAAACTCCTAAGCCGTTTTTTTGATAATTGACAATACCCGGCGAAGCGGCTCTGCAGCTCCCCAAAGAAGCTGATCTCCAACTGTAAAGCAGTTTAAGTATTGATTACCAATGTTTAATTTGCGTAAACGACCCACAGGAATTGTCAATGAGCCCGATACGGCCGCTGGTGTCAGCTCTTGCATAGTAATCTCTTTATGGTTCGGCACCACCTTCACCCAATCATTTCCCGCGGCGAGCATCGCTTCAATCTCAGGAATGGAGATATCTTGCGTTAATTTAAGAGTGAGCGCTTGTGAGTGACAACGCATTGCCCCAACGCGCACGCACGTTCCATCGAGCGACACTTGTTTTTTAAGTTGAAGAAGCTTATTGGTTTCCGCCATCGCTTTCCACTCTTCACGGCTTTGGCCATTTTCAAGTTCGCTATCAATCCACGGAATGAGGCTTCCAGCAAGCGGCGCACCAAAACGTTCGGTTGGAAATGAGGCATCTTTAAAGTGATCGGTAATTTTCTTATCAATCTCTAAGATTGAGAGCGCGGGATTCTCTAAATCGGCTTTAACGGGCGTATAAATCTCACCCATCTGTTCAATCAGTTCACGCATATTTTGCGCACCGGCACCAGAGGCAGATTGGTAGGTCATCGATGTTGCCCACTCAACAAGGCCCGCTTTAAAAAGAGGCCCTAATCCCATCAACATTAAACTCACCGTACAGTTTCCGCCGATGTAGTTTTTGATTCCACGATCTAAACTCTCATCGATCACATGACGGTTTACAGGATCAAGCACAATCGTCGCATCATCATTCATACGAAGGGTTGATGCCGCGTCAATCCAATAGCCATTCCAACCCTTTTCGCGCAGATCAAAAAAGACCTCACTCGTATAATCGCCGCCTTGGCAGCTGATAATAATGTCTTGCGCCATGAGCGCTTCAAATGAAAAAGCATCCGCAAGCGTCGTCTCTTGAGATCCCTCAATGGTAGGCGCATCGCCCCCTGCATTTGAGGTTGAGAAGAAGGTCGTATGAAGATCGGTAAAATCTTTCTCTTCAATCATACGATCCATCAACACCGATCCAACCATACCACGCCAACCGATAATACCTAGCTTTTTCATACATTCCTCATTGTTATATATCTATAATTTTATATAAATTTTACTGTGCTTAAATCTAAAAAAGAGCGCGATTCTCGTGATGAATCAATCTATCGCAAAAATCGGCTCTTTATCTGTATCGTTTAATACCGTTCGATATCATCTCGAAGTAAGTGCAGATCAGAAATCTCCTTGCCTCGATTATACTATCTATTTAAGGGCTTCAATCACCAAATCGCCCATCTCTTTACAACCGATCGCTTGTGATGCATCATCTGCGATATCAAGAGTACGATGCCCTGCCGCTAAGACCGATTTCACCGCATTTTCGATCTCTTTTGCGATATCGGTGCGGTCAAAACTGTATTGGAACATCATGCCGATTGATAAAATCGTTGCAAGGGGGTTCGCTTTATTTTGCCCTGCGATATCCGGCGCTGACCCATGAATTGGCTCGTAAAGTCCTTTATTATTTTCATCGAGCGACGCCGATGGCAGCATGCCGATTGAACCGGTTAACATCGACGCTTCATCCGATAAAATATCACCAAAGATATTACCGGTTAACATCACGTCAAACTGTTTTGGATTGCGCACTAATTGCATCGCCGCGTTGTCAACTAATAGGTGTGAAAGCTCCACATCGGGATACTCTTGTGACACTTCAGTCACCACATCGCGCCATAATTGGGTCGCTTCTAATACGTTCATTTTATCGATTGAACAGACGCGTTTATTACGCTTTTGCGCCGCTTGGAACGCAACGTGAGCAATACGGCGAATTTCAGATTCTGAATAGACCATCGTATTGATGCCCACACGCTCGCCATCACGAACCTCAATCCCGCGAGGCTCACCAAAATAGATATCGCCGGTCAATTCGCGCATGATTAAGATATCAAGTCCTGCCACCACTTCATGTTTTAAGGTTGATGCATGAGCCAGCTCTTCAAAAACTTGCGCTGGGCGAAGGTTTGCAAAGAGATTTAATTCTTTACGAATCGCCAACAATCCGCGCTCGGGACGAATCTCACGAGGGAGCGTATCATATTTAGGACCGCCCACCGCGCCGAGTAAAATGGCATCCGCCGCTTTCGCTTTTGCGAGCGTCTCATCAGGAAAAGGTACGCCGACTGAATCAATCGCTACACCACCAATCAGTGCATGATCAATCTCTAGATCAAAATCGTGTTTTTGAGACACAAAACGTAATACTTTTTCAGCTTCAGCCACGATTTCTGGGCCGATGCCGTCCCCTGATAATACTAAAATTTTCATGAATTAAATCCCTTTTGATGATTATGATTGGTGAATTTTTTGGAGCGGTTTTTCACTTTTACTATATGAAAAGAGCAAAAAACAGCCTAAAAGCAGTATGGAACTTGCGAGAAGACCCCACATAACGTTCGCATAAGAATTAGTTATATCATAAATAAACCCAAAAAGGGTTGGAATCATTGATGAAATTACATACCCGCCAAAAGACATCATCGCAGTCCAGCTCGCAATCTCATTTCCACTATGCACTTCATGGAAGGGGAGCGTTAATACAATGACAAACATTCCGGCATTCGCCGTCATTCCGAGTACGAAAATTGCACTATAGAGAATGATGCGATTTTCAAAGAAGAAGAGGATCGCCATGATCGAGCTGATCAGCATAAATGCCGCCACGTAGATCGCCACCTCTTTACGAAACCGTGCCAATAAAAAGGGAAAGACAAAGCTGCCTAAAATCCCATTTAACATAAATAGATTGAGCAGAATTTGGCTATGCAGCGCTGAAACGCCCTGCTCTTCGAGATAAGGAATCAGCCACGTCACCAGGGTGTAGAAATTTCCCGATTGAAGCCCGAAACAGAGAACGAGTAACCACGCTTTTTTATTGCCCCACGGGAGCGGTGCTTTCGCCTCTTGTTGACCTCTATTATTCGCCATATTCCCGCTTGGCCGAAGATAATAGAGTGCCCAAAAGAGCGCAATCAGAAATATCGGCAATGCCCAAAGCTCAAGCGCTACCGGCCATTTAAGATCAAAGTATCCGCTTAAAACCGACGTACCAAACGTCCCTAATACACCACTGACGCTAATGCCTAGAGAGTAGAGAAACATCCCTCTCGATGAGAGCGTACCAAAATGACGTTTTACAAATCCCGAAGCGAGCGGCCCGACAATGGCGATCCCCGTTCCCATCACAAATGAGAAGAGAATCAAGAGCATCACCGTCGAAAAATGCGTTCTAAAAAAGGTAGCGATCGCAATCGTAAAAATTGAGAGTGTAATCGTGCGCTCAAGACCAATTCGGTTACTAAGCGGCGTTGCCAGTAGCGCGCAAACACCCATACAGAGCGTCGGGATCGTCACCACTAAACTTGCCACCGCTTTAGACAAGGAAAGGTCGTTTGAGATATCCTCTACAAACGACCCAAGTGATGTCAACGTAACCCGCAGACAGGCGGCGGCTAAGAAAATTAACCAATAAAATCGAAGCGGCACTCTGCCCGTTGTCTCTTTTGTCATCTAACTTATCTATTATCTTTATATGAATAAAATCAATCGCCCCTTTCGAGACGATTGATCGACTATTGACGCACGCTTAATTAATGCGCGCTGATTTCTATATGAAGGCAGATTATTGGCGACCGGTATGCCCAAATCCTCCGGCACCGCGCTCGCTCTCTTCAAATTCATCCACTTCTTCAAAATTCGCTTGAATCACCGGAACGATAATCATCTGCGCAATGCGCTCACCGATCTCAACGGTAAACGGTTTATCGCTACGATTCCACAGCGATACCATTAACTCGCCTTGATAATCCGCATCGATTAAACCCACGAGATTTCCGAGCACGATGCCATGTTTTACCCCAAGCCCTGAACGTGGTAATACTTGCGCCGCGTAATTTGGGTCTTTTAAGTAGATCGCAATCCCTGTTTTGACCATTTGGCTTTCACCGGGATTTAAAACCATAGGCTCATCGAGCATTGCACGAAGATCAAGCCCTGCCGATCCTGCGGTGGCGTAGCTTGGAAGCGGAAAGTCACTTCCAAGGCGCTTATCTAAAATTTTATAGCTAACTGTTAACATACTTTCGTCCGTTTTCCTTAACGTCTTGCGATTGAACGATCGAAATTATATTTGTCGTAGACTTTAAACTCAAGCTCATGAGGGAAAAGAGTCTCAAGACGGGTCGGTTCAATGCCTAGACGCGGTAGATCATTCTTTTCGGTAGTGCTCGGAATTCGCGACGCAAGGTAATGATTTTTATTAATCGGCGAGCCCCAGACCCAACCAAATAGATTGACGTAGAGCGAGGTTAAAAAGTTTGGATAACGCACGATGCCTTTATCGGTGCCTTGTAAGTTTTTCGCCATCAGCGTCACAAGATCAAAGAGCGAATAAGTTTTTGCGCCCGCGATATCAATCACGGTTTGATCGCACGAATGCTTAATTAAAAGCTCGGTCGCTTTCATCAAATCATCGATCACCACCGGCTGAACCGTTGCATCGTGCATTGGAAGTGGAAACACCGGAAGCAGATCAATAAAGCACGAAACTTTATAGCTAAAGGGATCTTCATGCCCGAGCACGAGCGATGGACGCACGATGGTTAAATCGACTTTCAGCTCTTTTGAGCGATTGAGAAGCGCTTCATCACCGCGGCGTTTTGAGTTAAAGAAAGTACTATTACTCTCTTTTTCTGCACCAAGGGCACTGAAATGGATCATTTTTTGCACGCCCACTTCATGGCAAAGCTCATAAATGGCTACGGGAAATTGATGATGGGTGACATCGGCGCGTTTTTTATTATTATCCCATGTGCCCATCAGATTGATCACGATATCGGAGCCTTTAAGCTCACGTTTGATCATCTCTAGATTATCCATATTGGCTTTCGGAACGCATTTTACGTTCGGAATGCATGAAGCACTTGTTTGAACATTTTTACGACGTGAGAAGAGCGTAATGTGGTGCCCTTTTTTTGCTAAAAGTGTCGTTAAAACCGTCCCTAAATATCCTGTTCCACCAAAGATGCTAATACGCTTCATAAAATCTTCTCCTGCTCTCCATCAAATTTATGACATGATATGTAAATGGTATGATTTCGCTTTTAGATGGCTCTTGCGCGAGCCGATCTCACTATTGTAACAGTTTTTAATCTAAATCAGCGAAAGAATGGTAAAATCGCTTACCATTATCCCGTAGAGGTTCTCCGAGTAATACGAGCTCGATCAAAATCAGAAGGAAAAAATAATGAGAAAATATTTTGGTACCGACGGCGTACGCGGAAAAGCAGGCGTTTACCCAATGACTCCCGATTTCGTTTTACGTTTAGGCTATGCGATGGGACGCATATTAGCCGACGAAGGCACACGTGTCTTAATCGGAAAAGATACCCGAATTTCAAGCTATATGTTCGAGTCCGCACTTGAAGCAGGATTGACCTACGCCGGCGTTGGCGTTGCTCTCATTGGCCCGATGCCCACTCCCGGAATTGCCTATTTAACGAGCACGCTAGATACGGTCGCTGGGTGCGTGGTATCTGCCTCACACAACCCCTATTACGATAATGGGATCAAGTTTTTTAACGAACATGGCCTAAAACTCGATGATTCCATCGAACTTAAAATCGAAGCGATTTTAGATGGTGAGATGACCTCCGCTCCTTCCGAAAAAATTGGACGTGTGCGCCGCATTAATGACGCGCCCGGCCGTTATATCGAATTTTGTAAAAGTACCGCACAGCGCCTTTCACTAAAAGGGATAAAAATTGTCCTCGATTGTGCAAATGGAGCGACCTATCACATCGCGCCGAACGTCTTTAATGAGATGGGTGCAGAGGTGATTACGATCGGCGTTGAACCGAATGGCTTTAACATCAATAAAAATGTCGGTTCTACCTCACCGCAAGCGCTTATTGATAAGGTGCTCGAAGAGAAAGCAGATTGCGGAATTGCCTTTGATGGCGATGGCGACCGTTTAGTGATTGTCGATCAGCACGGCAATCTTTTTGATGGCGACGATATTCTCTATCTCTTAGCGCTTCACCGTCAGGAAAAAGCAATCGTTGGTACCATTATGAGTAATCTCGGTTTTGAATCGGCGCTTAAAGCAAAAGGCATTGATCTTATTCGCGCAAATGTTGGTGACCGCTATGTTCTCGAAGAGTTGAAGAAAAACAACCTTACCCTCGGCGGTGAAAACTCTGGCCACATTCTCTGCCTTGATAAACACACCACCGGCGATGGCATTATTGCGGCGCTCCAAGCGCTTAAAGCAGTCCACGAACTCGGAACCGATTTTGCGAGCGTAAAAGCCTCCATTCCGAGAAGCGTTCAAGTGATGGTCAATGTTCCGATCGATCGCTCAAAAGAGTGGAATACGGACGCGCTTCAAGAGGCCATTTCGGCAACAGAAAATCGTCTTAAAACCGAAGGCCGCGTCTTAATTCGCCCATCGGGTACAGAGCCGCTCGTACGCGTGATGGTCGAGGGTATGGATGAAGCAGTTTGCCGTAAAGAAGCGGAGGGCTTAGCCAACATCATCCGCTAAATTTCATGCATATTACGAGGCGCTTATGTATCAGACTCACCCCTTAATCTCCATTGTAATTCTTGCCAAAACGCCCGATTTAAAGCGATTAAAACGCACCATTAATTCGGTCACCATGCAGCATTACAGTAACTGGGAATGCCTGATTGAAGCGCCTTTTTTATTGCCTGATCTAGAAGAGGCTCACCAAGATCAAACCAATAATCCCTCAGAGTTTGATGGCTTTTTTGATGACCCTTATTTCGAAGCTCTATTCGACGATCCTCGTTTTATTTTCCCTAGCGAGCTCCTCGCCAACAGAGCTAGCAATAAAGAGAGTGACAAAGAGGACAATAAAAACACCTCTACTGAACTCATTCTCGCCAATCCCAATGCCTCACGTTTTACCAAAAAAGCCTCGCTCTTCTCCTTTTTAGAGCAGTTTCTCGGGGAGTATCTCATTGTCCTCCAAAGTGGGGATCAACTCTATCCTGAGTATTTAGAAAGCGTTGGCGATTTTGCACTCACGCACCACACATCACTAACCGATGCACCCTTTCAATGCCATCCGCTCGGCGCTTATCCTGAAAAATTGACGGAGACTGATGCCAAGGCTCATAATAATGCTCAAGATCAGCCTCTCTTTCTTCCCGACTATCTTGCCCGCTTTGAAAGCATTCCTCACCTCTTTCCGAGATTGCTGCTTGAACGCCATTCTCTTTTAAAGGTTTGGGAAAGCTATGCGGATCAATTTAGAGGGGGTACCGATCATAGTTTACAAAGTGCTTGGGAGCAATTTATTCTGCTCTATAGCGCCTCCGATGAGGTGACCTTTGGTCTCTGCTCGCATAGTCATAGCGGAAGCAAAAATAAAATCCTCTATAGCCTAGATGCTTCAATCTCAATCACACCAGAAGAGGAGTTTAAAAGTCATCTAACGGGCTTTGAAAACATTCTGTTTTTGCAAACTCATCTTTCTCGCAATAGTGCTCGCGGAAAAATCCTCCATCCGATTATCGCTTCGCGCTTACAAACTCACGCGGCAGTCATCATTCATTATTATTGGGCACACCTTTTTAATCGTCCGCTGCGGTTACAAATTAAGACTCAATTAAGCCCTATATGGGGCAATCTTATCAGCGTCATCAAGCAGGCTAAACTGCCCTTTACCACTCGTATTAAAGCGTGGATAATTAATCGTTTAGTGCGTTAAATCCAATAGAATAATTCAATAAAGTAGTTCTATAAAAAAGCCTCTTAATCATGAAGAAAAAGAGGCCTTATGTGTCTTTCAACTAATATCTAAATGATTCACTATTTTGCTTCTTCACGAGCAATTTGACGATGGCCAATGTCCGAGCGATAGAAAGTATACGGTACTTCGAGCTCTTTCATCGTTTCATACACGCGCGCTTGGGCGTCTTTGAAGGTCGGCGCGATTGATACCGCGAGCAAAATACGCCCGCCATTACTCAGGAGAACTCCCTCTTCCTCTTTCACCCCGGCATAAAAGACAAAGGAATTATCCGCAGGCTCGATCCGTTTTAATGGATGACCTGTATTCGGGTTTTCAGGATACCCTTCCGATGCGAGCACAACGCCGACCGCAAAATCAGAACTCCACTTAAGCTCAGGCACTTCATCTTTTGTGAGAAGCGTCATTAATACTTCAATAAAGTCAGACTCTAACAGTGGCAAAATCACCTGCGCTTCGGGGTCACCAAAACGCGCATTAAATTCAATTACTTTGAATCCTTCATCGGTTTTGAAAAGCCCGCCATAGAGAAAACCTGTATAAGGACGCCCTTCTTTTGTCATACCATCGACGATCGGTTGCATAATCGATTTTAGCGCGCCCTGCACTTCATCACTTTTAGCATCAAAGATTGGCGCGTACGCCCCCATTCCGCCGGTATTTGGCCCTTCATCATTATCGTATGCACGCTTATGATCTTGCGCCATCACCATCGGAATCACATGCCCATTATGGACAAAGGTCATCAATGAAAATTCTTCACCCACGAGCATCTCTTCAATTAAAAGACGCGAGCCGGCATCGCCAAAAAGATTTCCCTCAAGCATGTCATCGATCGTTGCTTTCGCCTCTTCGATCGTCTCAGGAATTACAACGCCTTTCCCCGCCGCTAAACCATCGGCTTTAATTACAAGCGGAAGACCAATCTCGTCCACGTAAGCTTTCGCTTTTGCGGCATCAGTAAAGCTCTCAGAGTGCGCTGTCGGTGCACCATATTTCACCATCATGCGTTTAGAGAAATCTTTACTGCCCTCGATTTCAGCCGCGGCTGCCGTCGGACCCCATACTAAAAGATCGTGCTTGATAAATTCATCGGCAACGCCCGCCACTAAACTCGCTTCAGGGCCAATAATGGTTAATCCAATATCATTTGCTTTCGCCCAAAGTGCTAACTTTTTCGGCTCAGTTTCTCCAATATCCACGAGCGTTGCCACATCGGTCATGCCGGGATTTCCGGGCGCAACAAACACCTCAGATACGAGCGCACTCTGCTTTGATTTCCACGCAAGCGCATGCTCACGCCCGCCTTTACCAATTACTAAAACTTTCATAAATAACCCTCACTATTTTACGAGTAAAGAGGTAAAAAGAGAGACACTTAGCGATAGCGCTCTCTTTTTAATAAATTTTGCTCTTTTTATAAAAAAGCGCGACCTCAATTAGCCGCGCTCTTTATCATCAATTAATGCTTAAAGTGACGCTTTTTCGTGAAGACCATGGCGATGCCGTATTGATTGGCAACGTCGATTGAGTCTTGGTCACGAATCGATCCGCCTGGCTGAATCACCGCTTTAATGCCCGCTTTCGCTGCATTTTCGAGTGTATCAGGCATTGGGAAGAAAGCATCTGAACTTAAGACTTGGCCTTGCGCTTTCTCACCGGCTTGATCAAAAGCGATCTGCGCTGCGCCAACGCGGTTCATCTGACCTGCGCCAACCCCTAAGGTTTGACCTTCTTTTGCCACCACAATCGCATTTGATTTAACGTGTTTCACCACTTTCCAAGCAAAGAGAAGCGCTTTCATCTCTTCTTCGGTCGGTTTGCGTTCGGTCACGATTTCAAAATCATTCACATCGATCACTTCGCGATCGAGCTCTTGAACTAATAGTCCGCCATTTACGGCTGTGGTTGTGAGCTTGCCCTCTTTCGCTCCTTCAATCACAGGATTTTCGAGAAGACGGATATTTTTCTTCGCTTGAAGAATGTCGCGCGCTTCATCGGTAAAGCCTGGCGCTAAAATGATCTCAAGGAAGATCTCACTCATTTTCTTCGCCGTTGCCGCATCGACCACTTGGTTTGTTGCGATAATCCCGCCAAAGATTGAGGTCGAATCGGCTTCATAGGCCTTATCCCACGCCTCTTCTAGCGTATCGCCAAGACCAACGCCACACGGATTCATATGTTTTACCGCAACCACCACCGGCTCTTTAAACTCAAGCATAATATTCACCGCGGCATTCGCGTCTTGAATATTGTTGTACGAAAGCTCTTTACCGTGAAGCTGTTTTGCAAACGCAAGTGAGTTATTTTCCGCAAGCGGTGTGCGATAGAATGCCGCATTTTGATGCGGGTTTTCACCATATCGAAGCGATTGCTGTTTTTCAAAAGTTAGCGTTAATTTCTCAGGGAACTCATCACCAAGTTGCTCAGCAAAATAGCTCGCAATGAGCGCATCATAAGCGGCAGTTGTTTGATAGACTTTAAGCGCTAAACGTTGACGCGTTGCAAAGGTAGTGTCGCCATTTTCTTTGAGTTCTTTTAGCACCACTTCATAGTCCGCAGGATCGGTAATCACTGTCACTGCATCATGATTTTTCGCCGCGCTACGAAGCATTGAAGGCCCACCGATATCGATGTTTTCAATGGCGTCTTTATATTGCACATTTGGCTTAGAAACCGTCTCTTTGAAAGGATAGAGGTTCACCACCACCATGTCGATATATTCGATGCCATTATCGGTCATCTGTTTGGTGTGTGAATCATTTCCACGTACCGATAGCAAGCCACCGTGAACCATGGGGTGAAGCGTTTTAACGCGTCCATCCATAATTTCCGGGAAGCCTGTGATATCAGAGATATCTTTCACCGCAATGCCCGCGTCTGCAATCGCTTTTTTAGTACCGCCCGTTGAGATCAGCTCAAAGCCTAACTCTACGAGTGATTGGGCAAATTCGGTAATCCCTGATTTATCACTTACACTTAATAAAGCACGTCTTTTTTTCATTGGACCTTCTTCCTTTATTGTTTCAATAATTTTGCTAAGGTTTGTGGATATAATTTATGTTCTACCTGATGAATTTTTTGAGTTACATCCTCCAACGACTCATCACCCGTCAATTCGATCGATTCTTGCGCAATAATCTCACCGGTATCCATGCCAGAATCCACATAATGGATGGTAATTCCGATGGTTTTGTCGCCCGCTTCAAAAGCCCGCTCAATCGCATCTTTCCCTTTATATTTAGGTAACAGCGATGGATGAACGTTGATAATATGCCCTTCATAGGCGTTTAAAAGCGTATCGCCAATTAAGCGCATATAGCCTGCTAGAGCGATCCATTCCACCTTGTGTTTTTTAAGCGCCGCTAAAATTTCAGTCTCATAGGCCTCTTTTGAAGCGAACTCTTTTGCGGTAAACACAAAGGTTTCGATCCCTTGTGCTTTGGCTTTTTCAATCACCGGTGCGCCCACTTTATCGCAGACAAGTAGCACGGCTTTTGCCGGAATTTCGCCATAATTGATCGATTTTACAATCGCATCAAAATTAGATCCGGTTCCTGAGGCAAAAATGGCTAACTGTTTCATAGTTCAACCTTACCTGATGCGGTAATCTCACCAATCAGACGTCCTTCAGGAAGGAGTTTAAGCGCGTTTTCTTTCTCACTTGGGTCGATCACAATCATATAGCCAACACCCATATTGAAGACGTTAAACATCTCTTCAAGCGAAATGCCCGCCGTCTCTTGTAAGAAGGTGAAAACTTGAGGAATCTCCCAACTGCTCGCGGTAAATTTAGCGCCGAGACCTTCAGGCAACATTCTGGGAACGTTTTCGTAAAATCCGCCACCGGTAATGTGCGCCATTGCATTAACCTTCACCGATTTAAGAAGATTTAACACCTCTTTCACATAGATCGCGGTTGGGGCAAGTAATACCTCACCAAGGGGCTTATCAAAGCCTGCATAGGTTTTGCCGTAATCAAGATCGTGCTCTTTTACAATGTGACGCACAAGTGAAAAGCCATTACTATGAACGCCGGTTGAAGGAAGCCCAATGATTAAATCGCCCTCTTTCACATTTGCTTTTGTGATGCGTTTATCTTTTTCAACGACACCCACCGCAAAGCCCGCAATGTCATATTCGCCTTCTTGATAAAACCCGGGCATCTCCGCTGTTTCACCGCCTAAAAGCGCCATATCAGACTGTCTACAGCCATCGGAAACACCTTTCACAATCGCTTCGATCTGTGCAGGATTATTCGATCCACACGCAATATAATCGAGGAAATAGAGCGGTTCGGCGCCTTGGGTTAAAATATCATTAACACACATCGCCACGGCATCAATGACGATCGTATCGTGAATATCAGTGATAAAGGCGAGTTTTAATTTTGTACCAACGCCATCGGTTCCGGAGACTAATACCGGTTTTTCATAACCGAGCTCAGAGAGATCGAACGATCCACCAAAATCACCAAAAATGTCCATCGCACCGCGGCGCATGGTGGAAGCCACGTGCTTTTTAATTCGCTCAACAGACTCATAGCCTGCTTCTAAGTTTACGCCTGCTTTTTTATATGCATCACTCATTTTACAATCCTTTAATGATTTGCGTCTTCAACCGCATCATATAATTTTGTGGGGTATTTACCTGTAAAACAGGCCATACAGTGGCCACAATTATCGCCATAACTCTCATCAAGTCCAACCGATTTAATCATACCTTCATCGCTTAAAAACGCGAGTGTATCAGCACCGATATGACGTCTCATCTCTTCAATGGAGAGCTGGTGCGCCATCAGATCATCGATCACGGTGGTATCAACGCCGTAAAAGCATGGATATTTAATCGGCGGAGAAGAAATTCGCATGTGAATCTCTTTAGCACCCGCTTCACGCAGTAGGCTCACAATTCGTTTACTCGTTGTGCCGCGCACGATGGAATCGTCAATTAAGATCACGCGTTTATCTTTCACAATCGAAGGAATCGCCGAGATCTTCATTCGAACGCCCTGCTCGCGCATCGCTTGGTTTGGCGCAATAAAGGTACGCCCAATATAACGATTTTTAATCAGGCCCATCTCGTTGGGAAGCTTCGCCGCTTCGGCATAACCGTTGGCCGCTGAGATAGAAGAATCCGGCACACCAATGACGATATCGGCATCAACGTGTGTCTCTTTGAAAAGCTCAATTCCTGAACGCTTACGCACACTATGGACGTTGCGCTCAACAATGTCACTATCGGGACGGCTAAAGTAGATATACTCCATCATGCACATCGCGTGGGTCGTCTCATCGGTATAAAATTCCGAGACAAGCTTGCCATTTTCAACATAGACCACTTCGCCTGGCTCAACATCCCGAAGGAACGTCGCCCCGACGATATTAAGCGCACAAGTTTCTGATGAAAAGACATAACCGCCATCTGAGAGTTTACCGATCGAAAGCGGACGAATGCCGTAACGATCACGGGCAACGTAAACGCCACTATCGTGCAAGAGCACATAACAGAAAGCGCCATCAATCTCTAATAAAGACTCTTTAAGACGATCAACAAAGCCCCCTTTTTTACGACGTAAAATATGCCCGATAATCTCCGCATCGCCCGAGGCGTGAAAGATCGATCCTTCCGATTCGAGCGTCGTTTTAATCTGCTCTGCAT